>NC_009634.1:1500000-1720048 GCF_000017165.1 Methanococcus vannielii SB | reverse complement strand
GATTTGCATAATATGAAAACGTGTTGTAATATGTATTGTTTTTAGGTATGTAACAATAATTTTTTAGAGTTTTATAAGTTATTTTTTCAGTTGATCCGTTACAAGTTTATCAACTTCATTTAAAAATTCAGTTAAATATGCTTTTTGAATTATGCCTCCAGATGCGATATCATGTCCCCCGCCATCACCCCCGTATTTTTTTGAAATTTTCATTACTTCTGAAAGATTAAGCCCGCATCTGACAAGTTCACTGTTTCCCCTCGAAGATACTTTATAGTATTCACCATTTTCACTAAATCCAAATACTGGCTTATTTTTTACCATTAAAGATGCCATTATTCCGGTTTTTCCCTTGTCACCAATAAAATATTCAATATTTTCTAACGTTAATATCTTTATTTTTTGAAGTTCCAATACGAGTTCTTCCTTATACGTAATATATGCATTTTCACCCTGCTTTATGCATTCTTCATCCCCTAAAAGTATACCTATTGCAGTAGATGTTAATTCCATCCTTCCACAAGAATTTAAAACTTCCGAAATGTAAAATCCGTCTTTTAGATTATGATTTATATTATACTTATCAATACATAATTCTTCAATTTTAACATAATTTTGAAGTTCACTAAACATTTTTTCAGATTCTTCTACAGTAGTCCCATTTTTTTTCGAATTAATTTCTATTTTATCCAATAATAAATTAATTGCATCAAGAGTATTTAATTCTCGAATATAAGGCTGTGTTGAGTAATAAATAGCCTTTGAAATAGGTAAATTATAACAGTTGTATACTGAATCTTTAATAACACTTAAATACCTGTTTTTTCTTGCTTCGTTTAATATATATTTGTTCAATCCAAGAAATGGTTTATGTTGCATATCCCCAATTGCACCAATAATTGCAATAGGTGCTAAATCATAATATCCAAACGTTCTTGCAACAAGATAGCAAATCCCACTCGCAGAAATTTCTTTTGAGCCATTAGAACCGATAATATGTGCATTTAATTGCAATATCTTTCCAAATTTTGCCTCAAAATTAGTTGGGGGGTGGTGGTCAAGAATAATTGCATCAAAACCTAAATTTTCTATAATATCTGACTGACCACTCCCCATATCACAAAATATATATAAATTATCCTTATTTTCTAGCGAAAGTTTTTCTAAATTTTCTTTTGTCAGTTGTTCTAAAATTGTCATCTGAAATGTTTTATTTAGTCTATAAAGAGTTTTTAAAATAATAAAACCTGCTGTTAGTCCATCTGTATCATGATGAGTAATAATTCGGATTAATCCTTCTTTTTTTTCAATTTTATCTTTTATTTGTGCAGTAAGTTCATTAAATTTTGAAACGTCGTTTAAATGTAGCATTTCCATAAAATCACTTAAATTTTTTATAAAAATAGTCATTACCTATAAAAAATACATTAAATGAATGTAAATATCTAGTTTGGATTAACAACCCGTATATGTCGTTTTTTCAATAATTGGGCCATTTGGACTTAGTTCTTCAAAAATTTGTGCTTGAAATGATTGTAATCTTACACTATATTCAAGCCATGCTGTTTTTGGAAGTCCTGCTTTTAAACAGAGATTTGACAAAAATTGCTTTTTATCCCAGTTATATTCCGTAGCAACTTGGGGAAGAAGTAATCCCCTGTAAGGGCCAAATTCAATTATTAATCCATCTCGCCCAATTTCAAGCCTTTGAAGATAATCCATAGGATTTTCAACGTTGATTTCTTCAGGCATCGTCAAAACACTAATTTCAAATATTATTTCAGATAATTCTTTTGATTTAACTGGCTGAAATCTAGGGTCATGTTCTGCCGCACTAATTGATGCTTCTTTTAGTGCATCAATAAGGGGCATTATTGGTTCAGGAATACCAATACATCCTCTTAAATCATGGCCCGGATATGTATGAATCGATACAAAAATTCCCCTTACATTATTAAATTTTTCAGGGTATCCAACAAATTTTATCTCTTCACCCTTCAAA
This sequence comes from Methanococcus vannielii SB, assembly GCF_000017165.1. Taxonomy (NCBI): domain Archaea; kingdom Methanobacteriati; phylum Methanobacteriota; class Methanococci; order Methanococcales; family Methanococcaceae; genus Methanococcus; species Methanococcus vannielii. Next base: position 1,718,046 of record NC_009634.1, on the reverse strand, counting down.
TAATGAACCAATACTTCACGGGCATATTTAACAAGTATTGCACCTTCTTCAAGATTTAATTTCAATTAAAACCCCTCCTAACGTTAAATCTCGAAAATCAAATATATATGTTAAATATCAAACTACTGATTTTTAAATATATCTAAAATGTAAAATATTTAACATTCATATATTATTTTTCCAGTGTCTTTCGATTTTTTAAATGGAAGTTTTTCCGTTTTTAATACTTCTAAAAACTTTAATACTTCTGGGTCATTTAATTTTTCTTTCGAGATTAAAAAGTCATAATTTTCATCAGCAATTGGAATAAAAGTAAGGCCATAATAATCCGCAACGGTTTTTATACCTAACCCAATCTCAACTTTACCCATAAGAACAGCTGCACCAACTGCAGAGTGTGTTTTTGCTTCTAATTCATAGCCATTTAACAATTTTTTATCAATAGCATTATCTTTTAAAAACTTATCAAAAAGAATTCTTGTGCCTGAACCTTTATTTCTATTTAATATTTTATAATCGGGTAATTTTTTTACAACTTCATCTAATGACGATATACAAAGTTCGGGTTTAATTAAAAATCCCTGTTCCCTTAGGTACCCGTTTACTAAAACTGCATCCTTTACACCGTACTTTTTTAAATAAGGTACGTTATATTCACCACTCGTATCAAGCAGATGAATTCCAGAAATGTCTGCTTCTTTTCGCATTATTGACATTATTCCTCCGATAGAACCGGTATTTACAGTTCTTGCAAAAATCTGTCCAGCTTTAAGTATTGAGTCAATTCCAATACAGTGGCTACCTATAATGTTTAAACCAACTTTTACATCTGAAAACATGTGAACATCAAAAGATTCATTTTCTATAATTTCAGTATGTTCGGGAATAACGATATATCCATCAGCATACGTTAACGAAGTTATTGCTTCGCTTCCCTTAAGGACAGGATATGCTCCGTACCCATCTTTTCCTTTGATTATTGAAACCGGAAGATATTCTTCCCTACCTTTTGCAGAGATATATCTATTATGAACGTGTGCTCGTAGTGTCTTTCCCTTTTCATTAAAAAGTACATCGAATATTGTAAGACATGATGTTGGATATCCTGGAAGGCCAACAATTAATTTTTCACCAATTTTTCCGATAATAGTTGGTTTTCCAGGTTTAATTTTAATACCATGAGCTAAAATTTCGCCACCTAGTTCTTCTATTGCAGTGCTAGTCAAATCGCCAACTCCCGCAGACGTTCCACCACTTAAAAGTACCACATCGCAAGTAATTGCTTGCTTTAGTTTATTGACTAATTCTTCCTTATTATCCCTAACAATCCCATAAAAATTAAAGTTCCAACCTTTTTCAACTATTGAAGACGCTATTGTATACGTATTTACATCGTAAATTTTATAATGACTTAATTTTTCATCTGGATTTATTAACTCATTTCCTGTTGAAATAAGTCCAATATTTAATTTTTTGTATACTTTTACCTTATTTTTACCAATTGCCGAAATTGCACCGATATCCCTTGGCGAAATCTTTGTATTTTTACGTAATATAAGCTCCCCCGCCATTATGTCGTTTCCACAATATTGGATATTTTCATGAGGGGAAACTGCATCGTAAATTTTTACAAAATTACCTAAATTTTCAGTATATTCAACCATTAAAACTGCATCTGCCCCTTTAGGCATTGGGGCCCCAGTTGCAATTTCTATACACTCAAAATCATTTATTTCAAAGTTTGAATTATTTCCCGCCCTTACTGAATCAATAATTTTCAGTTCAACAGGACTATTTTCATCTGCATCAAACGTATTTTTTGCTTTTAATGCATAACCATCCATTCTTGAGCGGTCAAATGGGGGAACATCAATATCTGAAACTATATCTTCTGCAAGAATCCTTCCTGAAAGTTCTAAAAGTGTTACCTCTTCGATACCTGTTTTTTCAAGAAAACTATTGATTATATTTTTTGCATATTCAATCGTACATAATTCCAAGTACCTCAAAAAAATCACCAAAAATATATTTAAAATTAAAAAAGTTTAAATAGTAATATTTACTTTTTCACCGCATTTTGGGCAGTTAGGAACTTTTGAATCCGTATTTAAATTAATATTTGGTCGTTGATAACTAAACCGTTCTATTAATGTTTCCCCACAGTTTGGGCAGTAAGTATTATATCCAGTACCATAAGGAACGTTGCCAACATATACGTAGTGTAATCCTGCATTTACCCCGATATCCCTTGCTTTTTTAAGGGTATTAATACTTGTTTTTTCAATATTAGTTAATTTGTAAGTTGGATAAAATGCAGTAAAGTGAAGTGGAGTATCTATTCCAAGTTCATCTTTTACAAAATTTACAATAAACTCGATATCTTTTTGATTGTCATTATATTTTGGAACTATGAGGTTAGTTATTTCGACATGAATTCCAAGCTTTTTTGCTAAAACACACGTTTCTAAAACCGGTTCAAGTTCCCCAAAGCATACTTTTTTATAAAATTCACTATTTCCCTTAATATCTATATTCATAGCATCTATTCCAAGCTTTTTTAATGGTTCTTTTTCAATATATCCATTTGTAATCATTACATTAAATAAATTCATGTTTTTTGAAGCATCTATTGTATCCTTCATAAACTCATAAAATATTGTTGGTTCCGTGTACGTATAAGCAATTCCCTCGCAATGGTAATTTTTAGCAAGATTTAAAACCTCTTTGGGAGTCAACTCAGTAAATGGAATTTCTTCTGGCAATGCCTGACTTATTTCCCAGTTTTGGCAGTGCATACACTTAAAGTTACACCCTGCACTTGCAATTGAAAAAACACTTGTTTTTGGCCGATAATTAAATAATGGCTTTTTTTCAATTTGGTCAATTGCAGTTGCACATAACTTTCCATAGTTTATAGAATAAAGTTTACCTGAAATGTTTTTTCTACCGCCACATATTCCCCGTTTTCCAATAGATATTTTACAGTGTTTATAGCATAAATTGCATTTGACGCTAGAAGAATTTTCAAGAAACTCGTAAAAAAGTGCTTCTTTTAACATAAAATCACTTACTAGAGGTAATCGCTCAAGTTAAATACTTCAGTTATCTCCATCAATACTTTTTGGTTATAAATTATATTGTACGTTCTTTGGGGAACGTATTTTCTCTTAGGCACTAGTAAGTTTTTAGCCTCTTTTGAAGCTTCTTTAACACTGATATCTATAATTTCTCGCCTAGTTTCGAGGTTATGGTTTCTTAAAATTTTACCAATTGGTATATCTGCTGATAAAAGGTCTTTTTTTATCGTTTCACGAATTTTACGTTCGCCTATATTTTCTAAAGGAGTTTTAGATGTAGCATATATTAATGGAATCTCGTTTACATATAATACTACAGATCTATAATTTATATTATCCACTATTTCCTGATAAATTGTTCTTACCATCACCTCTTGTCCAAAAATTATTTCTAAAAGGTTTGTTATACTTCCGTCAGTTCCAAGAAGAATTTTTTCTTCGTTTTTTAAACCATGTATTACTGAAAGGTTCCCTATTAATTTGTAAGGTTGTACATTAACATAATTCATAATTTCACGTGAATTATTTAAAAAGATTAAAATTCTTCTTCTGCCATTTCTTTTATCTTCTGCTCCTTTAATTCATCATACATTTCTGAAGCCTTTGACTTTAACTCGTTTATTTTTGCATAGGTTTTTAAAAGGTCTTGGTGAGTTTCAGCACTTATTTTTGCATTCTCAAGCACCTTTCTATGCTCATCTGAAGATTGATTTACAAGAAGAGATATGCCATCAGACTTTGTTTTTATAGTTTCGTTTAACTCTTCGAGCTCTTTTGCCTTTTCATAAAGTTTTTGATAAGACTCAATATCTTTTATAATCTCTTTTTCTTGGTCAAGTGACATCGGCTTTGTTTGAAGCGTATTTTCAAGCTGTTCAATTTTTTGTGAAAGATAATTTTTGCTAATCTTCATGGATTTAAATTCATTTAGCATTTCTGCCCGTTTCTGCTTTAAAACACGTATTTCTTCAATCTGCTCTTTTACATGGTTATTTATATCTTCCCTTAAATCCTTATATTTTTTAACATCATCATTTGCAGTATCTCTAATATCTTTTAATTCCTTAGATTTTTCATAGAGCTCTTTTATCTGATTATTTATTTGGTCAAGTTTAATTTTTATCGTATTGTAATCCATTTTTAACACCAAACCCCCTATTTAACATTAATAAATTTTTATTGTAAGATATATAAATATTTTTATTTAATATCTGAAAAAAGTGTCAAAAAATAAATTACGTGTAAAAAAAGCGATTAAATTATTTTAAATAGTCCAATATTTCTCTTAAGTCTTTTTTATCTATGCATACGTCAGCTTTTGACTTTAAAATTTCCTTGGCACAAAAAGCAATTCTAAATCCTGCTTTTTCAAACATGCTAATGTCATTTGCACCATCCCCAACTACCACCGTATTTTCAAGGGAAATATTCTCTTTTTTTGCAATTTCTTCTAAAATATCGCCTTTTGCAGATTCACCCATAACTGGGCCAATTACTTCACCTGTAAGCCTACCGTCATTTGACAAAAGAGTGTTTGAATAAGCATAGTCAAGTGAAAGTATTTTTTTAACCTCATTGGCTGCAAAAGTAAATCCCCCACTTACAACTCCAGTAACATAACCAATTTTCTTAAGTTCTAAAATAAGTTCTTTTGCTCCATTCATTATTGGAATTTTTTGAACAAAAAAGTCAATTTTTTCGGATTCAAGGCCCTTTAAAAATATAACACGCTGTTTTAAAGAATCTTCAAATTTAAGGTTGCCCTTCATTGCATCATTTGTTATTTTTTTAACTTCCCCTTCCACTCCTGCAAGTTTTGCAATTTCATCAATAACTTCGCAGTCTATAAGGGTACTATCTAAATCAAACAAAATAAGTTTTTTAACAGGTTTAGCCACCATAATTACACCAGTTGGTAAAAGAAAAAATAAAAATTAATTATTTTAAGCATCCAATTTTTTTAGCAACGATTCTATATTTTTCTAAGACATCTCCAAGATCTTTTCTAAATACGTCTTTATCAAGCACGTCTTTAGTTTCTTTATCCCACAGCCTCATGGTATCAGGACTGATTTCATCTGCAACTATTATTTTTCCATCAGAAGTTTTTCCAACTTCAATTTTAAAATCAACCAAAATTATCCCGATTGTATCAAAATAATTTTTAAGAACCGTATTTACTTCTAAAGCAAGTTTTTTAATTTCTGCCAATTCTTCTTCAGTTGCAAGGTTTAAAGCAATTGCAATCTCATTATTTAACATAGGGTCGCCGTAATCATCATTTTTATAGTCAAACTGTAAAATCGGCGTTTCTAAGTCTTTACCGGATTCAAATGGGTATTTTTTACACAAACTTCCAGCAGCAACGTTTCTAACGATTACTTCAAGGGGGATAATATCGACTTTTTTTGAAATCATGTGGCTTGGTTCCACATACTTGATAAAGTGTGTTTGAACACCATTTTCTTCGAGTAATTTAAATAACTCTACAGAAATTATTGTGTTTAAGTAACCTTTACCGGACTTTACATCATGTTTTAAACCATTTCCTGCGGTAATATCGTCCCTAAATTCCACTAAAACTTCATCCGTTCCTTCAATTTCGTAAACGGATTTAGCTTTTCCAGAATAAAGTGGGGCTTTTTCCATGATTTTCAAGATATCGTAGTCCATAATTGCTCACCCATTTTTTACTCAAAACTAATTGGTTTTTCTAAATTAATAATAACACAGTTAGTTTATTAAGTTTTCTAAAGCATAAAATTTAAATATAAAAGTTAAAGTGTTGAGGGCAGTAAAATAATTAAAATCTAAAGTTAAATAGTTTATTAATTTTTAAGTCTTTTTGATACTTCTTCTGCCATCTGACTGGTTGAAAGGGTTCCACCCAAATCTGGAGTTGTAAGTTTAAGCTCAAGTACTTCTTCAAGTGCTTTTTCAACCATTTCTGCAATTTTATTTTCATTTAAAAACCTAAGCATCATAACAGCGGCTAAAATAGTTGCAGTAGGATTTGCAATCTGTTTTCCCGCAATATCTGGAGCTGAACCGTGAATTGGTTCAAATAATCCGTATTTATCCCCTACATTTCCAGATGGGGCCATTCCAAGTCCCCCAACCATTCCTGCTGCACCGTCTGAAAGAATATCTCCAAAAAGGTTTGAAGTAACAACTACGTCAAAAGTTTCAGGCCTTGAAATAATATACATATTCATTGCATCAACATAAAAGTCTTCAGCGGGTAAGTTATATCCTTTTGAAACGTCGTAAAATGTTCTTTTGAAAAGGCCATCAGTTATTTTTAAAACATTTGCTTTATGTGCACAGGTTACCTTTCCAGATTTACCCTCTTCTTTTCTATTTTTTGCCATTTCAAATGCAAATTTAAAAATTTTTTCAGAAGCGCTCCTTGTAATAACCCTAGTAGCAGTAGTAATTCCATCAGCAATTTCTGCTTCAATTCCAGCATACAGCCCTTCAGTATTTTCCCTTACAATTACATAATCAATTCCGGTTTTTAAACAGTTTATGCCATTATAAGATTTTACTGGCCTTACATTTGCATAAGTATCCAATATTTTTCTTAATTTTACGATAACGTCAGCTGCAGTTTCACCGGCTGCACCAAAAAGTACTGCATCAGCATTTTTTGCTGCTTCAATGGTTTTTTCCGGAAGTGCCACTCCAGTCTTTTCAAAAACTTCGTCCCCAGCTTCGGCATAGTTAAAATCAAATTCCAAACCTGTTGCTTTAAGAACGGTTATTGCTGCAGGAATTACTTCTTTCCCGATCCCGTCTCCTTCTATTACGCAGATTTTATACACGGTTTCACCATAATTTGGGTTTTATATCCATGTGCCCCAATTAAAATGCAATTCAATAATTCATACTAAATTATAGTATATAATATGAATGTAACTCTAAGCATGAACTTAAAACTAAAAAAATAAAGAAAAAATAGAAAATAAAGAATATATTAATATAATTATATATAAATATATTAACTAATAAATAATCCCAAAATTATAAGTTTTTTATAGTATTTAAGGCATTTTTATCATTTACAAAAATCATTGGAAATATTATATCGCTAGTACAGCAGGGTATCCATACAGCAATAATTAAGAAAAATAAAATTATTAAATATGTAAAAATAGATAAACTGCTATTTAATGATATTATTATATGAAAAAGGGATGCAGAAGTACTTAATAATACATGAAATGAGTGTGGAAGTTTTGTTAACGGTCTAAAATAAGCAATAATTATTCCAAGAAATGCAAGGGGGTTTATTATGTACCATTCTTCAATAAAACCGATATGGGGACCCCTGTTTGGTAAATCCAACAATATTTCCCCAAAATAAGGAATTAAGGAGTCACTAAGTGTTGCAATTCCTATTGAACCGATATACCCGATAAAAAATAAAAGCAAAATATCTTTTAACCCTGATACGTTTGTTTTTTTAAGCTTATAAACTGATGTTGTCACAAATGCGCTTAAAAAAACGTGTAGAGAATGTAGTTTGTAAAATAAAAAATAGGATAAATCAGAAGATACCCCATAAAAAATACTTAAAAATATAACTCCTAAAATCCCGCCAAAAATGGTATAGGGCAAGTGACTTTGAAGTTCCTTAACAATTAATTTGTGCATAAAAAACCCCTTTATAATTAAACATGGGTATATATTAGTATATATTAGTATAAATCATTAAATATCGATAAATAAATATAAAATGGATAAATAAGATACGTGATTAATTTTACACATTATAATTTTTATTTTAAGTAGTATAAAAAATCTTTTTGGAGATAAAAATGGACCCGATTGAAAGTAATTTTGATGGATTTTTAGATATTTTAAGCGAAAAATTAAAAAAAGATGCAGTTGTAGATCAAATTTCTAAAAATTCAACTTTTGAAGAACGGGCATTTAAAATTTTAGTTTCCACAAGTTTAAGCGCAAGAACAAAAGATGAAACTACTGCAAAAGTCTCAAAAAATCTTTTTAGAGTAATACAAAATCCAGAAGACCTTTTAAATATTCCAATTAACGAGTTAGAAAAGCTTGTTTATCCGGCTGGCTTTTATAAAACAAAATCTAAAAACTTAAAAGAACTTGGAAAAATCTTGGTTGAAAAGTACAATTCAAAAATCCCAAATTCAATCGATGAACTTGTAAAACTTCCAGGAGTCGGTAGAAAAACTGCAAACCTAGTAATGACTCTTGCATTTAGTGAAGATGCAATATGTGTTGATACGCACGTTCATAGAATTACAAATCGTTTAAATTACGTAGATACGAAAAACCCTAATGAAACAGAAATGGCCCTAAGAAAAAAGCTTCCAAAAAAATACTGGAAACAAATAAATAACAGTTTAGTAATTTTCGGGCAAGATATATGTGGTTTTGTTCCAAAATGCAGTTCTTGTTTTCCCGAGATTAAAAAAATATGCCCTTATTATAGTTCGATTTTAGAAATTTTAAAGATTTATGAAAAATATAATTTTAAAAAGGTTTCAAAAACAAAAATTCCAAGAGAACGTGGAACTTACGTGTTAAGAATAAAGATAAATAATTCAAAGAATATTTTAGTTGGGAAAAAAGAAATTCAATTTGAAAAAGGAGATTATTTTTATATCGGTTCTGCAATGGGCAATTCATTAAATCTTTATAACCGGATAAACCGCCACTTATCGGATGAAAAAAAGAAACGGTGGCATATAGATTATTTACTGGAATTTGGAAACATTAAGGAAATATATGTTACAGATGGCAGTTTTGAGTGCAGTGTTTCAAAAGATTTTGAAGCTATTCTAAAGGGAATTTTTGGCTTTGGATGTAGCGATTGCAAATGTAAAAGCCACCTTTACTTTTTAAAACCATAAATTTAAAAATAAAATTTTTAAAATATTGCTTTTTTTAGTTTGCAAAAAGTATTTTACAAAAAGTATAAATCTTTGAAAAATAGAATATTTGTTCATGTTTGGATATAAACCGCTAATGCCTGAAAAATTCAAAGTATTTGATTTTGAAATTGAAATTGAAGAGTATAATAATTTAATCAGATATAAACGTGGAAAGTATTCGTGTCTTATTAAAAAATCTTCTTATTCTTTAAAAATAATTCCAAGTCCGGCTACCGGATATGGAGTTCATTATATGTCAATATTTTTTGAAGAGCCCGTTGTAGTACCTCCAAAAGACAGTTTTAAGGGGTACTGTGAAGCTCCCTTTGAAGTAGAAGTAACTATAGGTACAAGCCATCTTGACCATTTTAAAGTTGGAAAGGAAAAATACTGTTTATATGGTACAGTCGATGTTGGAGATATTTCAAGGTATCATAAAAGCCCAGTATATACTGAAGAACCTGAATCATACTGTAATGTTAAATTCATACTTAGTAACGGTTCAAATGAATGGAAAACTTTTGAAAAATTGGTTTTTCCAATATGGGATACGATAATGTTTTATTCCGAAAATAAAGCATATTATCCTACCGTGGTAAATATGGCAAAAAATGGAAACGTTGAGATGATAAATACTATAAAATCCCCGAAATCAGGATTGAATGGGACTAAAAACGTTACTCCAGTAAGCGGTTTTTTAAGGAGAATCTAAAAATGTTTGAATTATTTTTTAGTCTAGATGGTTCATTTTATGGATTACCCCATATGTCAATTATAAAATTAGTAAGTATTATAGCTTTAGGGCTTTTACTATCCCATTTTATTGAAAAACAGCTGAAAGTACTTTCAGAAAATACCAAACACCCTTGGATATTAAATGAAGATACTGCAGGATTAGTTTCAATATTTATTCTTGCAATATTCGTAATTTTTGCATTAAACGTCCTAGAAGGGTTATTTTCATATGAAGTCTTTGGTTTTGACTTAAAATCTTTGATTTACTCCTTTTTAATTATTTATTTTTCATACCGAATATCTAACCGTTCCAAACGATATTTACTTGTAAAGGGGGCCCAGGAAGGAAAATTTGTAGAATACCGGTTAAAAGCATCATTATTTAATTACCTTGTAATGATTATTGCTTTTGGAATTAGCTTTCAAATATTGGGATTAACTGACCGTTTAGGTACATTACTAGTTGCAGGGGGAATTACGGGTATAATATTAGGTTTTGCATCACAAACGGTTGTTTCAAACTTTATATCCGGAATATTTCTTTATTTTGACAAACCGTTGAAAATTGGTGATTCAGTTGAAATTGGAAATAAATCTGGAATGGTAAATGACATTAAAATGATGTCGACTAGAATAAGAACTTGGGATGGAGTATTAGTTAGAATTCCTAACGAAAAAGTTTTTAATTCAGAGATAATTAATAACAAAAAGTATCCCGCAAGACGTGCAGAAGTCACAATTGGAATTGCATATAAAGAAGATATAGACCGTGCAGTTGAAATTATAGTAAAAGTACTTCGAGAAATGACTTATGTACTTGTTGAACCAGAACCCGTAGTTTTTGCAAATAATTTAGGAGATAGTAGTGTAGATATTACAGTTAGAGCATGGGCGCCAACGGAAAAATGGCTAGATATTAGAAAAGAAATGATAAGAAATATTAAAAAAGCCCTTGATAACGAAAAAATTGAAATTCCATTCCCACAGCGAACAATTTGGTTCCCAAATGACCTAAATATCAAATTAAATGATGAAAAAAAGGATAAATAATTATTAAAATCTCATAATTATTTTAAAATATAACTATTTTTAAATTAAACTAAAAACATAAGTGAAGCTAAATTTCTTCAAGTATGTCATCAACCTTATTTACAAACTCTACTGTCTTTTTTAAAAGTTCCCTAACTTTATTTTGGCCAAACATTATATCTGTTGAATAGCTTGCATTTTGTCGTTCTGAACGCAGTGCCGTGTAAAAAGCCAAATCTTTTTTAGTAATTAAGAGTTCATCAATTAATTGAATATCTTTTTCGCTAAATTCTTTCGTATAGTGCCTTATTAAAAAAACAACTGTTGCATTATGGCTTTTTGAGATAAAATTCTTTTTTGCAAGAAGGGATAGTGCTGCATGATATGCTGCATAATAAAGCCCAACAACGCTCCAATCGTTATATTCTGGATATTTTAAATTATTGTTTACAAATGAAAGATTGTGCTTTGCTTTATCTACGTGGGCATTAACTAGGGACTTTGCATGGGATTCATAGGATAGAGTCTTTTTTGAAATGTGGAATTCATAATTTCTTTCGAGTTTTGACTTATTTTTAAAATATTCTTCAACGTTTAACATTTAAAACTGCCTCGTGATAATTTTGATGTCCAAAAACTGGAAAACCTGTTAATTTAGCCTGATTTACGAGGTGATCTTTTGACTTCATGAAAAAATCTAATTCAACCAATACTATATTGATTGGGTATAACGATATAACTTCCGCTTTTGATTTTGCCATCTCAAAAAAAGCATCTAATTCTTCTTTATACTTATTTTTAAGTTCTAAATCTGAAAATGAATAAGTTACTACCATTAAATCAATATCACTATCTTCAGTTTCTTTCTTTCTTGAAGCAGAACCAAATAATAATATAAAAGAAAGCTGTTTTGGCGAATTTTCAATTAGTTCTTGTATTGGTGCCCTTACATTCCTGTTTAATTTTTGGAAACGTTCCACATCAATTTCTGAAAATTTAAATACTGTTTTTTTTGAATTTTTAAGTAGATAAAAGGTATTTGACTTTTCCTTAATCTTTTTTACTTGTTTTTCAGATTCAAGTTTTTTTAAGCTATTTTGAAGCGAACTATTCGAAAGTCCAGTTAATTCTTTTAATTCGCTAAAATATAGTGGATTTTTCTTTGATGTATAGTATGCTCGGTAAATTTTATCAATTGAGTTCATATTCTCTAAGTTATGTTTTATCGTATTTATATCTTACCAATTTTTGGCAGATTCATACCAATTTTTGGCATTAATTGTTTATTACTAATAGCTAATTGATTATATGGCCATTTTTACCTCGTTTATAGTCTGTAAATAACTTTAAATACTAAGTATGATACTCTTAATAATCCAAAAAAATCACATATAACAGCTATAAGCGTATTAAACGAGGGATAAAGCCATATGAAACTAAATCAAAACATAAAATTTGAAAATATTCGAGCAGATTTGTTTGCAGGAACTACTGTTGCAATTGTCGCACTGCCCCTTGCAATGGCTTTTGCAATAGCATCAGGCGTTTCACCTGAAAAAGGTCTTTTTACTGCAATAATTGCAGGGCTACTTATTTCACTATTTGGAGGGAGCAAATACCAAATAGGTGGGCCAACTGGAGCTTTTGTAGTTATATTATATAGCATTGTCGTAACTCACGGCTATGAAGGACTCGTAATTGCAACAATAATTGCAGGGCTACTTTTAATATTAATGGGGATACTAAAACTTGGAAGTATTATTAAATATATACCATATCCGGTTACAATGGGATTTACATCGGGAATTGCAGTAATTATATTTTCTTCGCAGATAAAAGACTTCTTTGGGCTGAGTTTAGAAAGCGTTCCTGCAAAATTCATTGATCAATGGTTTTTATATATTTCACACATTTCATCAATAAATCCTTATGCACTGATACTATCATTAATTTCAGTAGTTTTAATAATTCATTCAAAAAAAATTGTTAAAAATATTCCTGGGCCAATTATTGCAATAATAGCGAGTATTTTACTAGTAAATATATTTAATTTACCTGTTGAAACAATAGAATCAAAATTCGGCCAGATCCCAAACGTAATTCCGATGCCAATGATTCCAGAAATAACGCTTGAAAAAATAGAACATTTGTTTCCAAGTGCCTTATCTATTGCGTTTTTAGGTGCAATAGAGTCATTACTCTGTGCTGTTGTAGCTGATGGCATGACTGGAGATAAACACAAGTCAAACAAAGAACTTATAGGGCAGGGATTTGCAAACATTTTTTCAGTAATCTTTGGAGGAATTCCTGCAACAGGCGCCCTTGCACGTACTGCAACAAACATCAAAGCAGGAGCAACTTCAAGAATTTCTGGAATAACCCATGCAGTAATGTTATTTGTATTCATGCTTATTTTAGCACCTTTAATTATTAAAATACCTCTTGCAACACTTTCTGCAATTTTAGTAATTGTTGCATGGAACATGTCAGAGATAAAGCATTTTAAATCAATATTATTTACTGCGCCAAAAAGAGACAGTTTGGTTTTACTAGTAACGTTTCTTTTAACGGTGTTCATAAATTTAAACGTTGCAATCCAAGCTGGAATGGTACTTGCAGTATTAGTATTTATACAAAGGCTAATTGAAGTTAGCGAGATTTCAAAGGTCAGCAAACTTTCACCTGAAGAAGACCCTCATTCAATTACACTAAAAGATGTGCCGCCATGTATAGAAGTTTATGAAGTAAATGGGCCATTTTTCTTTGGAATTGCCGATAAATTTAAGAGTACCCTTGATGTCGTTACAAAAAGAAAACCTACTGCAATAATACTGCGTATGAGGCACGTTCCAATAATTGATGCTACGGGAATAAAAAACTTTGAAGAATTTGTTGAATCCTGTAAAAAACAAAATATCGAACTAATTATTTCTGGAGCTAATGAAATACTAACTCACAAGTTTGAAAAATGTGGACTAACTGAAAAAATTGGTAAAGAGCATTTTTGTGAGAATATCGATACTGCACTAGAATTTGCAAAGAAAGTCGTGAAAAAAAGGCATCCTGAACTAAATGCATGTCCAAAATAAAAAAATATAGGTAATAAAAAATAAATTTAAAATATAAAAATAACTTCAATTTTAAATTTATTTTTAAAACTTATTTTAAATTTATTTTTAAAACTTATTTTAAATTTATTTTTAAAACTTATTTTAAATTTATTTTTAAAACTTATTTTAAATTTATTTTATTTATACCATACTTAAAAATATTTGAATATTTAAATATTTTAAAAATAAATCAATATATACCAATATATATTGATATATCGAAAACTATAAATATAGTTTAAAATATATTGATAGTTATTAATTAACCTTTTTGGTGAAAACTTGGATATTCCATTAAAATTGAAAAGTGAGAAAATAGCTTTTGTTTGCATCCATAATAAAAGGAGAAGCGTTATGGCTGAATCTTTTGCTAAAAGTTTAGGATTAAATGCATACAGTGCAGGTCTTGAAAAAACAGAACAGTTTGACGAAAAAGTAGTAACTGTTATGGAAGAATTAGGGTTAACGATTAAAAAAAAGCCGGAAACTATTTTGGAACTTCTTAAAAAAATTGAAAATATCGATATTTTAGTTACCCTTGGCTGTATTGATTCTTGTCCAATCGTTAATGCAAAAAAACATATTTTATGGAATATTGAAGATCCTTCAGGAAAAGAAATTGAAGTCTATCGAAAAATTAGGGATGAAATAAAAATAAAAGTTGAAGAACTTTTAAAATTAGAAGTATAAATAATAAAAAATGTGTTTAGCTAGAAAAAGAAGTATAAATAATAAAAAATGTGTTTAGCTAGAAAAATAACAATAATAAAATATTATAGATTATAAAAAATAAGGAGTAAAACTATGGACATAAAAATATTTGGAACAGGATGTAAAAAATGTACTGAAGTTTACAAAAATGTAAAAAAAGCGGTTGATGAACTTAAAATTAATGCTGAAATTGTAAAAGTTACAGATATTGCCGAAATTTCAGAATATGTAATGATAACTCCCGGAATTGCGGTTAACGAGGGAGTAATATTTGAAGGAAAAGTCCCCGGTGTTGAAGAAATCAAAGAAGAATTATCTAAACTATATTAATGGTGGATGAAAAATGGCAAAAAATATCGGTTTTTTTGAAAAGTATCTTTCATTTTGGGTATTTTTATGTATTATTTTTGGAATACTGCTTGGAAAATTTTTACCGGATTTACCAATGTACCTATCAAATATTACATTATCGGGAGTTAATATTCCTATTGCAGTATTAATATGGTTTATGATATACCCAATGATGGTTAAAATAGACTTTTCTGCAGTTAAAAATTTAGGTAAATCTCACTTATTTAAAGGTCTTTCAATCACTTGGATAATAAACTGGCTAATAAAACCATTTAGTATGTTTTTAATTGCATACTTTTTCCTTGTAACATTATTTTCAGGATATCTTGAATTATTACCGCTAGAACTTGCAAAAGAATATGTTGCAGGCGCAATACTTCTTGGAGCAGCACCTTGTACTGCAATGGTATTTGTTTGGTCTCACCTTTCAAAAGGAGATCCTCTTTATACATTACTACAAGTTTCAACAAATAATTTAATTATTTTAATAGCTTTTGCACCAATTGTTGGACTTTTAATGGGTTTAAGTAATATTCCAGTTCCCTATGACACGTTATTTATTTCCGTAATTTTGTATGTTGTAATACCTTTAGTTTTTGGATACTCCTCAAGAATATACTTTTTAAAAAATAAGGGGATAGAATGGTTTGAAAAAAGATTTATTCCAAAATTAAATAATATTTCAGTTTTTGGGTTACTATTGACTTTAATTCTATTATTCTCATTTCAGGGGGATTTAATTTTAAATAATCCTTTGTATATTTTATTAATTGCAATTCCATTAATTATACAGACGTATTTTATATTTGGAATATCATATATGTGGGGATTTAAGTGGAAACTTCCACATAATGTTTGTGCCCCAGCATCATTTATTGGCGCAAGTAATTTCTTCGAACTTGCGGTTGCAGTTGCAATCTCGCTTTTTGGAATTGAAAGTGGAGCCGCTCTTGCAACTACGGTTGGAGTATTAGTCGAAGTTCCAATAATGTTAAGTCTTGTAAAACTTGCAAATCTAACTAAAAGACGGTTTAAAATAGTTTAAAAACTCTTTTTAAATTTATTGTTATTAACGTTTATATTACAATATATATAGGATTTAGAAGATATTATTAAACATGTTTTGAAAGTTTAATAATTGTTTTTTATGTCGGGGAAATTATGTTTAAAAAAATATCTTCTAAAACAGGGCAGGTTTCAATGGAAATTGGAATTTTAGTTGCAGGTGCAGTAGTAGTTTCTGTAGTTGCAAGTTATTTTTATGTATTAAATTCAAAATATTCCGATACAGGGGCTGGAAAAACCGCAAACCAGACTAGTAACTCATTACTTAACCTTTCATCAGAAACTTGTGAAAAAATATCTAAGATTAATGTAAGTTAATAAAATAATTTAAGTTAACGATATTTAAAAAATTATAGCTTGTTTAATTTTACTTTTTTACTTATGCCGTGATCATATCGTAAAATTATGCCCCTAAGTTCTAAATCAGATAATGTTCTTGAAAGTGTTGATTTTGGAATTTTAGTCCGTTCAAAAAGCTCCCTTTGTGTCATTTCACCATGATTCATTAAAACAGTTATAATTGTTTTTTCATTTCCTTTTAATATATTTACCAACTTTTGAATTTTTTCAGCGTCTTCTAACTCTTTTTTATCATTATTTATCGCTTTTTTAGATGGTTCTTCCATATTTAAATTTTCAATGTTTTCAGTTCCTTTCTTAATTTCGCTTTCCACTTTTAAAGAAATTATATTTCCAATATGTTCATTTAATTCAGATAAATCGTTTAAAGTAATATTTCCGGTATTTTTGGATTCGGGCGTCTCTAACTCTTTTAATGTAAAATAAATTAGCGTGGTACTTATTGCTAATAAAAATGATGATAAAACCATGATGATGCAATCATAGATTGTGTATACATTTGGAACTTCTTGAATATAAGTGGTATCAGCTTGAACTATTACCTGTATATTTGGAGGATACAAGAATTTTGACGTTAATACTACAACTGAAACTATAAATATTAGCATATATAAAAAAATTTTAACTTTTGGACTCATGATTATTCCCAAACTTACGATTCATTGGTTTTCCAATTCTGAACACTTTTTTTTCTGTAAGGTCTATCAATACTACATACCTTTGGCCGTTTTCAATATCTAAAATTACCATTGCCTGAGATACATTTTGAAGCTTTTGATCATTTATATATACAATATCCTGAATAACTAACGTATAATTCTTACCTTTCAAAAGACCTTTCGTCCTCGGATCGTTTTGAAGCACTTCTTCAACAGAGTTTAATTCATCTTCAGTAAATCCGGTAACCTTAATTTCTAAATATCCCCCATTTTGTTCGATAACAGCTGTTTTAGCCATAAATTCATCTAAACTATACTTTTTTATATCAACTACATTACTATATGTTGTATCAACTAAAACATAAACTATTTCCTTATTTTTTAAAAGTAAAATTCCCTTGTAATCTGGGCCATACTTTTCAAAATCTTCTTTAATTAGTAAAGTTCCAGGAAGAAGTTTATATTCATTTAAATATTTTGAAACATTTTCATTTGAAATAGCAATTTCAATTGCCATTTTCTGTTTTTCAGATAACGGGTTATCCCCATAAGGATTAAATTTAGGTATTTCTTCAAAATTAGTTATTATAAATACATCTTTTTCACCATAAAACATGTTAAATGGCACCATTAACCCGATTATGACCCCTAAGCTTAAAAGTATTATAAATATACTTAATATTTTTTTCATTATGTCTACCAGTTTTTTTTATTAAATAATTGATTAAAGAGTATATCAAAATAACGTGAAACCATTGTTCCATATAATGGAACGGATTAAAATTTTTTATATTGTTTTTATGCTACATATATACAAACTTAAAAAAATAAGATTTGAATACTTAAAAAAATAGATTTCTTATCCTGAATTTTTAAAATAAAACCTTAATTTATTTTCAAAAAGATTTAAAAACAGTTTTTTTAATTTAAAAAAGGTTTAAACTATTTTTTTAAATAATTTAACAAGTTTTAGATATCAGTTATATGATTATCCTTGTAATCATTCCTCAAAATACTGTTCCATATCTTTTGATAACTGTTTTGAAATACTTACTTATTACGTTCCGTTAATGGATACATGAAGCAGTTTGAAATCACTGCTTTCAAAATATAATCTCCCTTAAAAAATTAGCTTGTATTAATTGGAAATAACTTATTGGGAAATTATAGATTCCAATAATTTCCAACTAAACTTACAAACATGCCAAAATAAAATCCATACCCAAATTATACCCATTTGACTAAAACGTGTAAAAAAAGCTAAGAAGATAAAGGGAAAAATTGGAGCGATAATATGAAAAAGATAGTGTTAGGGGCCATTATATCACTTGCACTAATTTCCGTAGTTTTTGCATACCCTGCAATGCAGAATGCTGAAAATAGGGAATTTAAAGGTAAATATGGTCATTTAAACTTTGAAAATATGACTTATAAAGAAAGTCAAGAATTCAAAAACCTTACCTTTGAAAAGGTTAAGAACGAAAATAAAGAAGAATACAACAAAACTTTGAACTTTAAAAAGTTTCATTTTATAAATTTTGAAAATATGACTTATGAAGAAATTCAAGACGCACTTAAAAGTGAACTTTTAGTCCTCGAAGAAAAGTACAAAAATTGTGAAAAAGAGCAGACTAATGGGAGAATTGAAGAAAAAATCCAATTGATTCAGGACTTAATTAATAATCCCGAAAAACTTGAAGAAATAAGGGATAAAGTTCCTAAAATGAATAAGCGGCAGCTTTCCAATGGAAAAAATAATTAATAATTGTTTCCCTATGAAAACATTTGAAATCTTTACCAATAACTCAATACTCATTAGTTTTAAAAAAGGGTGATATACTAATTAAATTTATATCCCCATATTTTTAATGCATTTAATCGTATTTGGAACTATTTTTTGCAATAAATTTCAAAAAAAAGTCTAAATGGAATAATAACTTAAAAAATATTTTAAAGTGAAATTATGTATAAAATTATAACATTGAATAATGTTTGGAAGACCTACCAGATGGGCGAAGTTGAGGTTCAGGCCCTAAAAGGAGTTTCCCTTGAAATAAATAAAGGCGATTTTATTGCAATTGTTGGATCATCGGGCTCTGGAAAATCCACGATGATGAACATGATAGGATGCCTTGATGAACCTACAAAAGGTGAAATTTACTTAAAGTCAAAAGATATTTCAAAAATGACTGAATCTGAATTATCAAACCTTCGTGGAAAGACGATTGGTTTTGTTTTTCAACAGTATAATTTGATTCCAAACATGACTGCATTTGAAAACGTGATTTTGCCACTTGAATTACAGGAAATTAATGATTATACTGCCGAACGTGCTGCAAAAAAAGCGCTAAAAGATGTTGGCCTTGAAGATAAAATGAATAATAAGCCATCCCAACTTTCAGGAGGTCAACAACAACGGGTATCAATTGCAAGGGCTTTGGCATGTGATCCAGAAATAATTTTAGCAGACGAACCTACTGGGGCTCTTGATAGTGCAACCGGAAACGAAATTATGAAATTATTTTTAAAGCTTTGGGAGACGGGAAAAACAATTATCATGATTACACACGACCCAAATCTTTCAAAGTATGCAAAAACAATAGTTGAATTAAAAGATGGGGAAATTGTTAAAATAACCAATAATTTAAACCAAAATAAAATTTACGAGTGATGATATGAACTACTTTAAAACTGGATCAGTGATTTTAATACTGTTATTTTCTATTACCGGAAATTTTACATACACTTTTTACGGAGACGTGAATGATTACGTGATATTAAATATAAATAAAGTAAATCAAGACCCAGATCCTGCAATTTCAGGTGAAACCTTTGATTTAAGAGTTAGGGTTGAAAATAATGGTGGAAAAGGAGAAGGAGAATTTATAATTGAAATAGATCCAACATACCCGTTTAAACTAGTTGAAGGGGAGTCTAAAACTCAAAATATAGGAATTATAAATGGTTACGAAGACGGAAATGATGCTATAATTGCAAAATTCCGATTAAGAGTTAGTGAAGACGCTATCGCCGGAGATTACCCGATTAACGTTAGATTGTATAAAAAAGGAGAGGATAGCTCTTTGGGATATACTAAAGAAATAACTATAACAGTTGGAACCAAAGAGAGTGCTGAAGTAAGAATAAATATTGACGAAATAATTCCGGGTGAAAAAACAGAAGTTACTTTCACAGTAAAAAATACGGGATCTGCGCCAATAAAAAATCTTGAATTCTCTTGGACTAGCGAAAATAATGCACTTCTTCCATTGGGTTCAGGAAACATTAAAACCATTTCTTACATCGGCGTTTCTGAAAGTCAAAATTTAACATATAATGTACTTGCAAGTACTAACGTAAATCCGGGGGTTTATGAACTTTCAATAAATTTAAAATACGATGATTCATTAAAAAATAGTAACTCGGTTGAAACCCATATTGCAGGGGTATCCATATTAGGTAGAACGGATTTTGACGTAGCATATTATGGAAAAAGCGGTAGTGAATACTCATTTACTGTAATGAATATTGGAAAAAGTAGTGCAAGTTCCGTAATTGCATCTATTCCAAAACAGGATGGTTGGACAGTTACTGGGTCGAGTAGTTCGATAATTGGAAACTTAGACAATGGGGATTATACCTTTTCAAATTTCGAATTAGTTAAAATCCAAAATACTGAATTACCACTTTTAGTTGATATTACATACACGGATTTTGAGGGAAACAGAATTATTGTTCAAAAAGAAGTTAGCATTTATTTGAATTCTTTTTTTGAATCAGATAATACAAAAAATATTGAAGATAATGTAAGGAATAAAGGGAGAACTACTCCGTTACAAGGTATTAAAGACTCAGTATACAAATTAATTTCATATGTGGTCGTAATAATTTCCATTATAGTCTCAGTAGTACTTGGAAGATTTTACTTAATTTCTAAAAAAAAAGAAATAATTAAAAATAGATAAGGGTGGACATTGATGAAACCCTTAAAATTATTTAAACTGGCAGCTAAAATGGTAAAATCAAGTAAATTACGTAGCTGGATTACCATTTTAGGCATAGTAATAGGAATTGCATCGGTAATTGCAATAATCAGTGCTGGAGACTTTTTATCAGAATCTGTGAGTTCAAAGTTAGATGGTATGGTAAGTAAAGAAATTACTCTCACAGCTTCACAAAATAATAAAGATAAAACGTCCGAATTAACAAAAAGAGATGTAATTATTCTTAAAGGAATATCGGATATTGAATACGTTGATATACGAGTATCTACGAGAAATGAAATACGATTTGCAGGAGGGCATGAAACTGCAAACATTATTGGAGTAGACCAAAATGTCTGGCCAGTAATGTCTGAAGAAGAACTATCATCAGGTAGGCTTTTACAGTCGGGTGACAGAAATTCAGTTGTTATATCCTATTATACTGCTAAAAACGCATTTAATCGTGAAATTGGAATAAATCAGATGGTTATTATTGGAAATAAGCAGTTTAAAGTCGTTGGAATCCTAAAAGAAGATGAAACTCAGGGTTTTGGACGTATGGGGGGAGCTAACTCAAATATAATATATATGCCCTATGAAGCCGTTTACACATTGGAAAGCGATAAAGATGCCACGTATTCAATTAGCGAAAAAAAGAGTGGAGTTTACGATTCTATCGTATTTACTTTAAAAGAAGGGGTAAATCAGACTGAATCACTTAATACTATTGAAAAAAAATTGATGATGTCAAGGCAAGTCAATAAGGACACTATCGATTTTAATTTAAGAACCCCGATGTCGTTTTCTGGCCCTGAAGAAATAATTTCAATGCTTACCACATTTCTTTCATTTATAGCCGGAATTTCGTTAGTTGTTGGAATTACGGGTATTTCAAATACAATGTTTACAACCGTTCTTGAAAAAACCCGTGAAATCGGAATTATGAAATCAATTGGTGCGAGAAATAAGGATATATTATTACTATTTGTATTTAACTCTGCAATAATAGGGCTCGTTGGGGGGTTTTTAGGGTTAATCCTTGGAACCATAATTTCTCAATTAATCGTCTTATTTATTGCCCAAAGTATGGGTAGTTCTTATCACTTTGTATTAAGTACTAAATCCGTTGTAATTGCAATAGGATGTTCACTTATTGCAGGAATTATTGCAGGAATTATTCCTGCATACAATGCTTCAAAATTAAAGCCTGTTGATGCCTTAAAAAGTGATTAATTTTCTTTTTTTATTTTTACAAGTTTTTTGTCTTTAAAGATTTAAATCAGAAAATTTATAAATATCATTTATAATTACAAAGTTGTAATTATATCCTGCCACCAATATTAATTTATATTTTAAAAAGATTAGGGTGGTAGTTATTAAAAAATACTTGAAAAATATATTTTTCGGACTTATAACGTGGTTATTTCCGTTTATTTTATCTTTTGCGTTTTATTCAAAAGAAGGAATTCTTTTAATAGATATATTCTTATTTAAATCTATTATGATAGTATTTTCCGGAATTATAGGCGTTAGTTTGCTTATTTTGTACTTTAAAGATATTAAAAAAGATTATTTTATAGAAGGAATTATTATCGGATTTTCATGGCTATTTATAAACATTTTATTGGATATTTTAATACTTATGCCACTTTCTGGAATGACCTACTTTGACTACGCCTCACAAATCGGCCTTAGATATTTGATAATTCCAATAATGAGTATTTCAATGGGATTACTGCTTAGACTAAAGCTTTAAAAATTGGCATAATAACTTTAGGAATTTATAAAAGTCTATCCATATATATAGTATATTAGAATAAATTATATGTTTAAGATACGTTTAATTTTTTAGCCAATATTCTGAGGGGGCATTAAAATGGAAAATAGGACACTTCCAATTGCAAAATCTGACAATTTTTTTGAAGTATTTGTGGTCGACATAATGGTTACAAGGGAATTTGACTGTGCATTTAAAATGGATATTTTTGAAGACGGCCACTTTATTGAAAAAGAAGGGGACAAGTTAAAAAGGGTTGAATCTTCAATTCACAGGGGTTCTTTAATAATAACTCCAAAAAATGCTAAAAAAATGCTTGAAGCACTTAAAAAAGCTTTTGAAGCCATAGATATAGATTTTGGTAAATAATGGGTAAACTTTAATAATTATTTAAATTTGTCAATTATTATTTTTTGAAAATTTTAAAACGTTATTTTATCCGATATAATTGAAGTATCCGACTGCTTTATATAGGTATAGCGAGTCATGTACTAAAAAACTAAAAAGAGATTAGTATGAAAAAATTAAGAACTTTTTTAGAAATTAATGAAAAAAATAAGTCCATTAAAAAGGTAAAAGAATTTGATAATAAAGTAAGGGCTAAAAAAACAATTAAAATCGTTTGTATAGATGATTTAAATAACAAAAAGAAAATTAGGGAAAATAACTAATTATAAATTATAAATTATAAATAGCTAATTATGGGTTAATTATAACTACTATTAAATCATAAAATCCATATCTATTCCTATATGATTACTATTTTAAAACCGTGAAATCATGATCGATTTAGTATATTTTGGATATTTAGAACGAAGCAGTGAAAAAATTTTAGATGTTTCTTCATCAGTTACATATATTGAAACACGGCATAATAAAATAGTAGTCGATACTTCGTCAAAATCCAAACGTAACCATCTAATATCTTATTTTAACAATAAAGGCGTAAAATTAGATGAAATAGATTATGTGATAAACACCCATTTTCATTTCGACCACGTTTCAAATAATGAATTATTTAAAAATGCATTAATTATCAATTTTTCAAATATTTCTAAATTAAATGACCCTGAAATTAAAATTATACCAACTCCAGGCCATACCTCTGACAGTATTTCAGTAGTATATCAAGACTATATTATTTCAGGAGACGCTTCACCTTTGAAAAATAACATTTTAAAAGAGTTGCCTCCAAAAGTCCATACTGACTTTGAACTTGCACTAAATTCAATAAAACATATAAAAAGTCTTGGAAAAAATATAATTACAGGTCATGACGGGATATTGTATAAGGATGAATATTAAATTAAAAAATAATATTAAAAATAATATTAATTAAATTAAATATGTAAATAATTAATCTATTTTTGAAATAAAGTAGTTTGTAAATGCCCTGTATGAATAGACGCCCGAATAAAAGTATAAAATTGATAAAATTATCATTAAGGGGCCCCCGATAAAACCAGAAGCTAGGACTAGTTCTGTAGAATAGGCAATACTGCCGTAAATAAATATTATGGCAAATACTGCAATTAAAATTACAATTGCCGTTGGAACTAACGTAATTATTGTAGTTACAATCATAACTACAATAAATACCGCTAGATATTCAAGCGACATCTTTTTTAAAATATATGGCATGTCAAAAAATGCGTAAAAATCCCCTTTGTGTGCATAACTTATCGATGCAATAGGAATATATAATGATTGGAATATGGAAATAAAAATTGAAATTGCTATCAAAATGCCTTCATTTGTTCCAGTATATCCAATTAAATAATTAATTAGCTGTTGAATTATTGTAAATGCTATTGAAATAAACATTACTCCAATAAAAAAAACAAAGCCTGTTTTAAAGAGCCCATAATAGTTATTCCAGTCTGGAAGATTTTCCGATTTATTTATTGATTTTTTAATTATATTCAAGAAATAGCCACTTACAACAATCATTAATATTAGCGATATTAGTCCAATTAGAAAGCCTATTGTCATTATAATTCCGCTGTTATATGGAAAATTTAAAGGAACCAATTGCCCAATTAACGGATAAAATATTGCAAAAATTGAACTGTACATAAGTACCATTCCAATTCCATAAAGTAATCCCCCTTTAACAATTTTTGAACTGTCAGTTAAACCATATTTTAATGGTTCGGTAACGTAATTTTTAAAAAACATACTTACTCCTCCAAATTTACATATATCTCAATATTGTTAAAAGGTATAAAAATAGTCTTTGTTATTCGTTTGGTAGATAAAAAATGATTTTAAATTGACTTAGAAATTAACATATTTTAAACAACTTAGTTGGTATATGGTATAAAAAAACTAAAGTTGAATTTAATGTTAAATTTAAAATTATCCCCCCATTTCCAAAATTTTTTGGCGTGCTTTGTGGACTGCGTAAACCGTTCCAACAATTATTGGGCCTATTGCAAGACCTGAAATTCCAAATGCTAATGGCCCAACTAAAAATGCAATTAAAACAAGCACGGGGTGTAAATCACTAGATTTTGCAACTATTTTTGGCCGTATTGCAAAGTCAGGTGCAAGTGATAAGAATATTATTCCAAATAGGAGTATCAATATACTTTTTGTAATATCTCCTATCAATAGGTAATAGATAGTTAATGGAAAATATATCGTCCAACCTCCAACAACCGGCAGTATATTTAGTATTCCAGAAAGTGCCCCCAATGTAATTGAATTTGGAACCCCCATTAAAGAATACCCGATAATTGAAATAATTCCTACGCAAAGTGATGTAACGGCATTTCCAATGAATAATATTTTAAATGCTGCATGGACTTCCCGAATAACTAGTGTTGCATGCTCTTTTCTATCCTCTGGGACGTATGAAAGAAAAATATCTTTTATCTTATATCCGTCTTTTAAAAAATAAAATGTTAGAAAGAAAAGCAGTAGTAACTTCATCATTAAAGATGGTATTGCTGAAATTTGGGAGGCAATGCTATCTAAGATAGGTTTTGAAAGTTTCCATAGTTCAGAAACTATTTTAGAAATATCTGACTCATTTAACTGTAAAAATTCAAAGTGAGATACGACATTAGTTAGAAAATCAACCATAATGCGAACATCTAATGAAACAAGGAAAAATACAACATCTTTTATAACCAAAAGAACAAGTAAAATCATAGGTACTACAATTCCCAAAAGACAGGTAAAAGCCCCGTAAGTCCTTCCAAGTTTTGGCCAGAGGTTATTGTATAATGGTTTTGCCATGTATGCTACTGCAATTGCAATTGACACGATACTTACAAATGGCCATAACATATATAAAAGTGCAAATACTGAAAAAAGCATTAAAAGTCGTTTTAAAATATCATATTCTTTAGTGTTCAAAATAACCCTCTCCAAAATAATATTATTTAGTTTAATTATTAAATTAAAATTCTTAGAATATAATCTTTTAGAATTTTAGAATTATAACTAAAAAAATAAAATAAAATAAAATAAAATAAAAAAATAAATTATTCGTTTTTAATCACTTCTTCCTTTTTTACGTTTGTTATATACGTAATATCCGCCAAATCCTATTATTAATACAATTAAAGCTGCAGGTATTGTAATAGACTTATTTCTTCCTTCAACTTTAACTTTCACAGTTTTTTGTGAAAGGTATACATTATTATCTCCTTGTTCTGAATCTCCAACACTTCTTATCTCAATGTTAATAAAGTAGTCTTTATTAACTGCTTTTTTATCAACATCGATTACCAATATTCCTTGGCCGGTTTCATTTATTCCAAGTGTTCCAATTGAATCTGTTTTTTGAGGGTAATCAAATGGTTGAGCAGTATTTTTAATTGCAGTTATTTTTACGCTTTCTGCTTTTTGTGTTCCATTATTTTGAACTTTTAGAAGAATTTTATTCTCACGACCTGCTTTTAAAACGTAAACTTCAGGTACAATTTCAAGTACTGCTTTTGGTTTTAAAAAGATATTTACGTGGTGAATTTCAACGTGTTCATTGTTGAATATATCTAAATACGTTATTTTTAAAGGAATTTTATAAGTTCCAGATTTTGCATCTTTATCGACATCAATATAAAATGTTCCAGTTTTTACATCGCCAGACGTTAATGTTCCTATGTTTTTAAAGTTTGCATTACTCCATGAGTCCCTGAATGGATATTCATTTAGCATATCAATTTGTATATTTCTAGCTTCCCCATGTCCATTGTTTGTAAAATCTACATCAATTCTAACATAGGTGTCTTGTGCTTTTATTTCCCTTGGTTCAGTTATAACGTTTGAAATTCCTAAATTTATGTCTCCCCTAACTACAAACCCTATGTTTATATTTTCAGATTTTTCAGTTCCATCTTCATCAATCCAGTTTAATGTTGCGGGAATTAAATAAGAACCTTCTTTTGTATTTTGACTTGCGTGAAGCTTTACATTAAATGAAGTCGTACTTCCTGAATCAATATTTCCAAGATAATACTTTGTTGTATCAATAGGGTTTATCATGTTATTTGAACCAATTGTAAGTGTTGTTTGCTTTGCAGTTCCGGTTCCCATGTTTGATACGCTAAGTTTTACTTCTTCTGTTCTTGAAGGAGTTATTGTAACTCCATTTGAATTTATTTCAAAGTTTGCTAAACCATAGACTGGAATATAGTATATTTTTGTATATTCTCTTGAAATTACTTCTTTTTTTCCGCCCCTATATTCTACAATGTCATACGAAACAGTTACATCAAGCCTGTAGTCTCTTGTTGATGCATCATTACTTATGTGTAGTTTAAAGTATGCAGTGTCACTTTCTCCTTCATTTAAGTGGGATATTTCATAAACTCCTTTTTTAGGATTTACTTGTTTTAATTCAAATGGATATTTTGAATTAACAGTTACTCTTAAATTTTCTATCGATTCACCGGACCTTTCATTATTTGTTAATTTAATCCATACGTCTACGTCGTCTCCAGGGTGTATAATATTTGGATTAAACTGCGGTTCGTTTATTTCAAGTGCGTTTACATTTAAAAACAGCAGCAGTAAACAGCTAATTGATAAAATTATTTTAGATATGTTATTCATTAGAATCACCTTTTAATTTTGAGGTAATTTTTTTCATTAAGGGGTCAATATATCTCTCCTCTACCACAAGTAGCGGTGGAAGAAGCACTATAACTGAAACCATGCAGTAAAATATACCCAGTGCACAGACTTTACCCATGTTTGCCATCATTGAAAGAGGTGCAATTGTAAGTGCTGCAAATCCTGCAACTGTTGTTGCGGTTGTTACTATAACTGCACTTCCGGTACTTACTACCGAAATATCTACGGCTTGTGCAATTGTTTTTCCGTCTTTTCTCTCTTCTTCGTATCTATGGTATAAGTGCACACCATAGTCAATCCCGAGCCCCAAAAGTAATGAAGCTACTACTGAAGTTGCAGTATCTAACGGAATATCTAGTAATGCCATTGAACCTGCCGCCCATATAATTGCAACAACTACGGGAATTAATGGTAAAAGTGCTTTTACAACTTTTCTAAAGTATAGAAACAGTATTGAAAATATTGCAAGAAGTGATGCAGCCCCAGTTACCGACTGGCTTTCTTTCATTAACCTACTTACAAGCTCACTTAATGCTGGAGTTCCTGTTGTAATTACCTGAATTCCGGGGGGAATTGGTGCTTCATTAATCCGTGAATTAATTTCTTTTACGACTGCTTTTTTATCTTCAGTTCCTGCATCAGTCATTGCATAAACTACGACCATTGAATAATCGCTATTGTATATGCTGGATTTGGAACTTTCTGGAAGTCTATTATGTATTGAAATTACAGTATTAATATCGTTTGGAACCACACCATTATTTTGAGCAATTATTACTTCAGCTCCAGAACTAACTGAGGTTACCATGTCAATACTTGAAAGATCCTGCTTTAAAAATTTCACGAGTTCCAAAACACGAGGATCACGAATATCGGTCACTTTTTCAGGACTGTCTGACGGTGCAAGTTTTATTCCAAGCATTATAGTTTCAGTCCCGCCAAATTCATCTCTTATTTCATTTAAAGCTATGATTACAGGTTCAGTGTCAGGAACCATTTTTTCATAGTCAGTAACCGATTTAATGCCTGTTGCTAAAAATCCCATCAATATTGTAACAATCATTGCTAGGGCAAGTACTTTTACAGGGTGTTTTTCAGAAACTCGGGCTATATCGGACAGCAATTTTTCAATTTTCATTTAAATCACCATTAGTTATGCCTTCAAGTAGGCTCATAATCAGTAAGAATAAATTTTTGCCTTTACTGTTGCAATAAAACTCATTCCGTTTTAATCCTATTCCAAAATCGGCCAATACTCCGGTTCCCGTAATAATAAGCATTTTCAATTAAAGATAATCGTTTTAAAACAATGTATCCGTCAAAAATTGCCATTGCTTCAATACATGTTTCTTCAACATCCAAATCTTTTAAAATTTCACCACCAATTTTTGCTTCTTCTACTTTTTTCTTTAAAATATCATACATTCTACGTCCCTTTACATTATACAATTGAAAATCTATATCTTTAGGGCCATAAACCTGAGCGTCCAAAAAAAATCTGGACTGTAGCTGAGAATATCTTTTAATATCTTCGTTTGAAAGTTTTAAATCTTCAACTAACTTTAATTCTAGTATTTCAACGTGCTTAAAGTAATTTTTAAGCAAATTTTCAAGAGAAGACTCATTTTCCATTTCTAAAAACAAGTTTTCAAATGTTAACTTAAAGTAATGCACCATTTCTAAAAAAAGCTCGTGTTTATCTTTAAAATAGTGGTAGATTCCACCTTTCGTTATATTCACATTTTCTGCGATTTCATTTAAAGACGTTTGTTTGTATCCTTTTTTAAGAAATAGTGATGATGCTTGTAAAATTATGTTTTCTTTTGTTGTCATTTTACCTACCTACCAGAAGGTATGTATGATACATTGCAGTTTTGATATATAAAATTAACTGAAAAATGTATAAAAAAGTTAAAAAGTTAAATAAGGTAAAATAACATTGTACCTGTAGAATAAAATAATGATTTTAAAAGAATTTTAAAAATGTTATAATTTTAACTTGTTTATAAATAATTCTGTGAAGAATATTGTAAAAAATGACATTAATATTAATATTATAACTAAAAAATTCGCCATTTCATAATTTCCCGTCTGAAATGCCTGATAAATTGATAAAGACATTGTATTCGTTTTTCCAGGAATATTTCCTGCAACCATTAATGTTGCACCAAATTCCCCGACAGAACGTGCAAAACTAAGGATCGACCCTGCAATTATTCCTTTTTTTGATAATGGTAACGTTATTTTAAGTGCTGTTTCAAGTTCCGTTTTTCCTAGAGTATATGATACATATTCTAATTCCCTATCTACTGCTAAAATTGCTGCAGTTGTTGTTCTAATCATTAATGGAAGAGATACAATAAATGCAGCAATTACTGCAGCTTGCCATGTGAATAGTAATCCTTTTCCCGTAATATTATAATATAATCCACCAATAAGCCCATTTCTGCCAAGCTGTAGTGCAAGAAGGTACCCTAAAACTGTTGGCGGTAAAACCATTGGCATAGTTACCAAAACTTCTAAAAAATTTCGCCCAAAAAACTGTTTTCTTACAAGAAAATACGAAATAATGACCCCCGAAAGTACTACAAAAAGTGTAGAAATAAAAGAAATTTTTAATGTAAGAAATAATGGGAAAATGATTGAATCCATAGTTTATCCCTAATTTACAGTAAAACCATAATTTAACAATATTCGTTTTCCAGTTTCACTTTTTAAATAATTTACAAAAATTTGTGCTTCTTTTTTATTATTAGACGAATCTATAATGCATACTGGGTAAATAATTTCAGTTACTGTAGGAACAGTAGTTATTACGTCAATAGTATTTTCTTTTGCAATTTTTGCATCTGTCATGTAAACAAATCCTGCATCAACGTCACCAGTTTCCAAGTATGTTAAAACCTGCCTTACATTTTCACCATAAACTACTTTTGGCTCTAAATTATCCCAAAGTTCCATTTTTAATAAAGATTCTTTCGTGTATTTTCCAACAGGTGCAGTTTCAGGGTTTCCAATTGCAATTTTTGTCACATTAGCATTTTTTAAATCAGTTACAGATGAAATTTTCAAAGGATTACCTTTTGGAACAATTAGTACAAGGCTGTTTTTTGCAAAAATAGCTTTTGAATCCTTCAAAGTTAAATTTGCCTTTTCAAGTATATTTACGTGGCTTTCTGAAGCCGATGCAAACACATCAACTGGAGCCCCAGCCTCAACTTGCTGCCTTAATGAACCCGATGCTCCAAAATTCAATGTAACTTTAATATTTTGATTATCTTTTTCAAATTCAGTTTTTATATCTGTAAAAGCTTCAGTTAAACTTGAAGCAGCAGAAACTGTTATTTTCGTTTCTTCAGCAGGTTCTAAAATACATCCTGCAAATAGTAGCATTAATGCAAGAACACCTGCAAAAATGATATGCCCTTTCATTGTTTCACCACTTAGATATATTAATAGTATATAGTTACTTTTTTAACAAAATAGTAATTACTATTATTTACTAATATATATAATTTTGCTTTATTAATACAACATTTTGAATTAATGAACAAAATTTAATGTAAAGTATTTATATAATGTAATGCATATTGATTAAGTACTTATTATTTGAGTAATTAATATACGTTATCTATTCATCATCTATAACTTATCTCTTACATGTCAAAACCTTGAGTGAAAACATGATATCAGTTCCTGAAGCAGAACATATTTTGAAAAAATTTAATTTTGAAAAAACGGAAAAAATAAGCCTTTTTGACGCCTACGGTAGAATCTTAGCTAAAGATATCGTATCTAAGTCTAACATTCCCGAATTTAGAAAGTCTAACATGGACGGCTATGCGGTTACCGCCCCATTTCTTGAGCATTATACAGTTATTGATGAAGTTCATGCAGGGGATCTTAGAAACGTAAATATTGAAAAAAATCAGTGTGTTTTTGTTGCAACTGGTGGAAAAGTTCCTAAAAATGCATACTGCATAATTCCAATTGAAAATACTAAACTTGAGGGGAATATTATAACCGTTTTTGACATACCTGAAAGTACATATATTGTTGAAAAAGGCTCAGATATTGTTTCAGGACAGCTTGTTTTAGAAAAAGGTAGTACAATTAACGAAAGAAATGTTGGACTTTTAGCATCCTTGGGAATTTCTGAATTAAAAGTTTATAAAATTCCAAAAGTTGCAATAATTTCAACTGGTGATGAACTTGAAAAAATTTCTGATGTGAATTCAAAAACGATTGCAGGAATTGTAAGAAAAGCAGGGGGAATTCCCGTATTTTTAGGGGTATCCAAAGATGATAGGGCCGAATTACGAAATAAAATACTTGAAGGTTTAAATTACGATATTATAGTTACTTCAGGAGGTGTTTCTGTTGGAAAAAGAGACTATACTCCAGATGTGGTTAATGAACTTGGAACAGTCCTATTTCATGGCGTAAAAATGAGGCCTGGAAAACCAGTTCTTGCAGGAGAAATCGATGGAATTCCGATAATTTGTACTCCGGGAAAAGTAACTTCATGTATAATTTGTTCTTATTTATTTATATACCCATTAATATGCCGATATTCACACTCTAAAAACTGTAAAAAAATCGTTAGTGCTAAAATACTTGGTGAATTTAAAAAAGAAGTGGATAAAAGATTTTATGTACCGGTAATTTATCAAAATGGGTTTGTAAATCCAGTATTTAAAGATTCAAGTCATATAACTTCGATTGCATACTCTAATGGAATTGTTGAGCTAAAAGAAGGTATTGAAATTGCGGAAGGAGATGTCGAAGTTTGGCTTTATGATTAATTAATGCTTAATGATTAATTAATACATTACAAACAAGGCAAGCATCCTTTTGAATAAATATTCCTTAATGATTAATTAATACTTAATTTAAATTTAATTTTCATTAAATGATCTATTTTAACGATTTTAAAAAATATTAAAAAAATAAATACTAAAATATTTTTACTTTTTTTGTTCACGAAGTTCTTTTACTCTCTTAAACAACTGTTTTAGAGTGTCCTCGTTACTTTGTGTGAATGTAAATGGAGATTTTGTAAACGGTTTGAAGTAGATTGGTATTTCATCAAACCTATAAAACGTACCATCACACTCAAGTGCATCCAAAACACCCGGTAAGACCACGTCTGCAACTGAGGTCGAGGGACATGGTGCAATATCTAAAGTTATTACAGGAATGTCTTTTAAGTGGCTTACTGATTCCTGTGGGTAGTGTGCACCAACGTCTGACGCCATGATAAGTGCTGCATCAACTTCTTTTTCTCGTAAAACATCGTTTGCAGTATATTCTCCAGGATTATATCTTGGATAGCCCCTTGCAAAGTCAAGTCCGAATGGGAATCCGTAAAGATACGATGCAAGCACGTTAAATCCTGCAACGTTACAGTGGCCCCTAATTAAACCAATTGTAACTTTTGTGTGTCTTTGAAGCTCTTTTACAAGCGTCAATACACATTCAATATTTCTATGTCTACCATCTGATGCAGGTAACCCGAGACCGCCGTAAATTGATGTGAATTTCGAGTTTTTAATTATTTCAGCAGCCTGTAATATCGTTTCTACGGGAACACCAGTTACTTTTTCAACACTCGGGTGAGGCATTTTACCTCTTACTGCCATTAAAAGTGCTGAAAACATCTCATAATCAGAGTTTGGCTTTAATTGAACGTGTATATCGGATGCTTTTGCAGTTGCAGTTCTTCTTGGGTCTACGGTTATAACAGTTCTTCCAAGCCTCCCTTTTTCTACAAAGTATCCTTTTGGAAATAGTGCATACTTTGACAAATGTCTTGGCATTGAGTCCATTGGATTGGTTCCCCAATATATGACAACGTCAGCTCTGTTCATTGTTTCCCCAGCAGTTGCGCCAGGTTTTCCAGCTTCTTGAACCCCCATTAAGGAAGGTCCGTGACACACTGTTGAGCAAGAATCAACTATTCCACCGATATATTCGCCCATGTGAAGACCTACTTCCATTGCTTCACACGATGTTTCTGCACCCATGTAAAGAAGAGGTCTTTTTGAATTTGCCAAAATTTCTGCAGCTTTCTCTATTGCTTCGTCCCACGAAACATCAACAAGTACTCCATTTTTCCTTATCTGTGGTGACATTATTCTGTGGTGGCTTATAACTTCCCCAAACTTTGCAGCGCCCATTTTGCATGCATTTCTAACAGTTAAGTCACGAGTTTCCTCATCCCAAACTACTTCAATGTCATCACATGCACCGCCACATACAGGACATATTATATCCTTAAATGTTTGACTTGCCATTTGATTCACCTTTGTAGATGTTGTCAATAATATATTCTGCATGGTATACTTCATCATCTGAAGGTTCGATATACACGATTCCTCCCTTATATACTGGAGATCCAGTACTTCCTGATAAAGCATCAATTATTGAATTTGCCCATACTCCTCTTGGAATAAACGCATTTCTCCTTAAAACATCATCTGAAGGTTTTACGTATACTACTACACTATACCTTTGGTCTTGGCTGATAACTTTAACCTTTTCAGGTCTTCCAAGCAAATTATAGTCATCAGGGTGTATTTCACAGTATGCTGCTTCTTTTACATACTCAGGATAGTATTTTTTTCCACCTTTAATGACCTTACCTTCCTCAATTGTACTTCCAGTATTGAGTACAACCGTTAATGCGTTTCCAACAAACTCAATAGGTCTTTCTTCAGCAGGCATTCTATCATTTAATAATTCAGAGTTTTCTGATAGGGATAAATAAAGTTTTCCTTTAGGTTTTGGATAGAATGCATAGTCGCCTTTAAAAACTATTAGTTTATTGGGAATTGCATAACCTGTAAGATCGGTTTCAAAATCACGTACAATTCCTGCTGATTCAAAGCCAGGTGCAAAATTCATGACTTTTCCGCAGACAACAATTGTTCCGCCTTTCATTTCTACCCCGAGGGTTCTAAATGCATTTCCGCCGACGTATATTAATCCGCCGTTCTGTTTAACGCCGCAGAATCCTCCAACGTTACCTTTTACTATTATTTTACCATTTACTAAGCCATCTCCAACATGGTATCCAGCATCGCCTTCAACTATGATGGTACCATTGAGCATTCCTTCCCATCTACCGCGGTATGAACTGCCAACGTGGTCACCAGCATTTCCAAAGATGTGAAGGAGTCCCCCTTCCATTTCTCTCCCTGCCCAGTGCTTAGCATTTCCATTTACAATAATTTCTCCGCCTTTCATTTCACAGCCAATGTGAAAACCAGCATCGCCTTCAACTATGATTTTACCTGCAGTCATTTGGTAACCAATTAGTTTTACATTTCCAGCATTCCCTAAAATTTTGATTACCATATTTTCCTTTGAACATGTGAAATCTCCCGAAATTTCGAAAACGTCCGAAAGAAGAAGCTCTTCTGGGCCCCTGAATACTTTTAAAGCACTAATTTCATCTTTTGATTTTCCTTCAAAAGTATCTGGCGTGATTACTTCACATTCTAAAGGCATTGTGCCATCATATTTTAGTTTAAGTATAATTTCTCCCATACATCTCACCTATCTCGCATTAATGTTAAGGGGAGTTGGATTTGTTAAGTATTTTTCTGGAACAGGGTAGTTTGAAAAGCTTATTGAGTAGTACTTTCTAAACCATTCTTTAATGTCTCCAATGACTTCATTTTGAAGTTCATTATTAACCTTAACATCGGCGTAGTATGTTCTACCTTTTGGCGTTTCAATAATTCTTCCCTCTTTAGTTATTACTTCCCCATCTTTTATGGTGTATTTTGCAGTCTTAAAGGCTTTTTCAATTGCCATATAGTCATTTGAATTGTAATCTGGGCTTATGTCATATACCGTAATATCTGCATCAGCACCTGGGCTCAAATGTCCTTTTCTATAGCCAATACCTACTGCCTTTGCAGGAGTTGCCCGTGTAACTGTTGCAAGTTCATAAAGACTTAATTCTTTATCGATATTTGCAAGTGTGGTTCTTTCTGATGCCCCTTTATGGCATTCTTTCATCATGTCTTCTCTTGCTTTTCTTGACATTAACCACCTAATTAATACAGGGTATTTCATAAATGGCCCTGCATTAGGGTTATCGGTTGTCATAATTGCTTTTTTGGGGTCTGTTAAAAGCATGAGTTCTAGCCCCATTGCCCATTGAATACTGTGTACTTTGTTTTTATGATCATATAAAAACGGAGTTACTCCAGAACCACATTCAAGTTCAACGTCTTCATTTGCCCATTTACCGCCAGTCATTGTTGCAATGTCGTATAAACCCGGACCATCCCCCGTCATACATATCGCTTTTCCAAATGCAACGCTACCACTATCCATTACAATGTGGTCTGACTTGTTTATGTGTTTTGCAATTACATCTGCTTTTGATTCAAAATCTTTCCATGATGTCCCACCAAATGAGTGGAATTGAATGTGTGTCATGTAGACACTTTGTTCTCTGTCATGAGAATATTTTGTTTTTACGCCCGTATCATAACCGGCTTTGTTTACAACCGGTTTAATTTTCTTTGTAACATCCATTGTGTCTAGAGTAATTTCCCAATTTCCTGGGTGACCCAAGTTATTTGCGTGAAGGTGAATTGACATTGGAAGTCCAAATCTTTCATTGATAATTGCAAGGTTTTCAATCATTTCTCTTGCACTTACATCAAAATGGAGTGCTCTATCATCAAGAGAGTGAACATTCTTACCCCATTTCCAGTTTTCAACACCTGCGGGGTTTACAAGTTTTATACCGTATGTCTTTGTGGTTTCAAGAGCCCATGCAATATATGCTGCAGCTTTATCGATATTTCCTTCTTTTAGATATTTCATTACAAACCAGTTACTCCCCAAAAGCAGGTAGCCTGCTTTATCTACGATAGGTAATGATTTAAATTCCTCGTGAGAGTGTCTCGCAGCCATTGGGGGAACTGCTGCTTCAAATAAGGTAGTATAACCCATTGAAGCGTAAGTATATCCTTGAGCATATGTTGAAGGCACTATGTCTCCAGAACCAGAGTGGGTATTATGAGTTTTTCCCATAGGGGATTTGTACTGGTTTTCTGGACACATTACTCGCCCAGTATTTACCTTACATCCTGCCACGTGAGTGTGTGAATCAACTCCTCCCGGCATTACAACTTTTCCAGTTACATCAAGTACTTTAGCGTCTCTTAATTCGCTTTCGGACATGCATTCAACAATTTTTCCATCTTTGATGAATATGTCCATTACTTCTCCATCAATACCATTTAGAGGGTCGTAAACAGTCCCTCCTTTTACAACCATTTTGGTCATCATACCACCAGTAGTTTAATTTGGCAAAATCAATTTTTGAATTATTTAGTACATGCTAAACATTTTGTTTCGCCATTTTTCTGTAGGAATGGTTCTTTGCATATTTCACAAAGTTCAACCTTCTTTTTTGGTTTTGAAGGGGCTATAACTTCTACGAATTCGTAAGAGTAAACCTCAAAACCTGCTTTTAAAAGCTCAGTTACTGCTGCTTTATGGGTTATTTTTTCAGTATTCATGTACCATGCATGGAGTATAGGGTATTTCTTAGTCTTTTCAGGATCTAAAATTATACGAACTCCGTTAATAGTATCTCCAGAAGGGGCCCATGCATTAACTTTTGCAGCCATTTTACCGTTATCATCTATTCGAAGGCCTTTATTCCCAATAGAAGCATTACCTAAAATTTGAAAAGCGTCGGGTAGGCAGTTGTAAGTTTCACTTACAACGTAAATTCTATCGTTTTCATTAAAATTCAGTATTTCTTTTGAAAGGTTATACATCTGAATTCCAACAAGTGCTCCAGCAGTTGGAAAACCGTGAAATTTAGTTATTCTCTTGAACTGACTAAGCAAGTGGGGGTCACTTACTAAATTCAGTATTTCATCTGCTTCATGCATTTATTCACCCAGATATGCCTAAAAATTCCTTTTGAGAATTTTTTTAGATAATAGATTATCTATTATTAAACATATCTTATTACCTACTTATAGATTTGTAATTATATATATTTACATTAGATTCAAGCCGAAATGAATATATATTACCAAATATATTTTTAAATATATAAATTTATAAATATATAAAATATAGAAAATAAAAAATTGGGTTGGTAGTTAAAAATTAGTAGATTTTAAAAAATATTAAAAAAATAAGTCAATTTAGGCGGTATTCAAAAAATACGATGCCTATAAGATTTAAAAGCATTATAATGCCGATAACAATCTGAATTTTTGGTGTTAATACAATAGTGATTGGAAAAATCTTACTTATAACTCCATAAAACACGTTTAAAAGTGAAGAAATTATAAATAATATTAAAAAAATTTTAAATAAAAATTCTGCACTACTACTTTTAAAATATCTTTTTAAACTCATTTTAAAATTCATTTTATCTTCCAGAAATTTATTAGTTTATAAACTATATTAAACTTAGATATATTTATAAATAGTATCGACTATGGAAAACATTATATATTTAAAGTATATTTAAGTTAAATTAAATTATTTAACAATACTTAAAATTTTAAAGTAACGATATTATAAAAAATATGAATGGTGAGAAATTATATGAATGACGAAGAAATTAAAGTAAGAATTTTAAGGTATATGCACGAAAATCAGAAAAAAAATGTATTTACATTTAAGCTTGGAGATGTTTTTAAAGAATTTAAAAATATTCCTAAGCGAAATATTGTTAAAAATATTCAGTACTTAGTTGATAAAGAGTTAATATGCAAAAACGGAGAATTTAAAGAAGTATGTTATAAAGGGATTTGTGATTACGATACTTCATTAGAACTTCAAATTATTGAAAAAGGAATTAACATTTTTCAGGATAAAAAAGAAAGTTTACTTGAAAAAATCGTTAAAAAATTTAAAAAAGTAAATTTAATAACTACTAAAAATCAGTGAAACCGGATTTTAGTCTTTATTTTTTATTTTAAAAAATTTTCCAATTTTAAAAGTTTATATTTTTCAGTCGTTACCATAAAATTTATTTTAAATTCTCTTTTTTTTAAATTTAAAAATCTTCAATTTTAATTGTAGTTTCATAAATATAACTAGAAAATAATATATATAACTACACATATTCAATTTTAATTGCAATTATATAAATTAAACTTTATAGGTGGTAGGAATTTAAACTATTTAATTTTTTAAAAATTCAAATTTTAAACCTTTTAAAATAATTTTTAAGCCTAATTGGAGGATATTATGCAGTTAAAAAAGATTTTACCCATATTATTTGGATTAATACTATTAATATCAATTACTACAGTTTTTGCTGACGACCCTGTAGGAAATAATAGCATAAATAATTCCAATCAGTTTTTGTTTATCCTTGGGATTAATTCAAATGCTGAAGAATTACATAATGTATCTAAAAATCTAAATATTTCGTCAAAAATTAATATAACAATAGTTCAAAAAGAAAATTTAGCTAATGACATTAATTTTTCAAAATATGGCGTTATCATTATAGAATCAATAAATGAGACAACCCTTGAAGTTTGGACGTCAGATATAAACAATGCAAAAATAAACGGTTCAAAAGTGATTGGGTATAATTTGAAGAATAATAAAAATTTGCCAAATGTTGACTTATATTCTAGTGAATATGAAGATATTGAGCGATACTGGGTTCAAGGTGGCGAAATAAATATTGAAAACATGGTAAAATTCATTGGAAACAAATTTTCAGGTATAGGTTATGAATTAATCCCTGAACCAGAGATTATTCAACCAAAAATTAATATAGCATATATTATGTATCACGATTCTAGCATTCATTACCTTAAAGAAGTAACTAAAAAACGAAATATAATTACAGATATGTTCAACGTAACAGTAATGAATGGAGAAGAAGCTACAAATGTAGAAAGTTTATCCAATCAGGACGTAATTATAATGTATATGATTGGACACAATACCTTTCAAGGATTTGAAGGTAAATTAGTAGATGCAAAAAACAACAGTGTAAAAATCGGGCTTTTTGGAATGGGCTTTGGAGAACACGTTACAACATTTGATATGGAAAAATCCCCTCATGACATTACAAAAGACTATCTTTATAATGGCGGTTTTTCAAACATGGAAAACTGGATTAGGTGTGTTGGTGCAACTATCAAAGATACCTATATAGAATATGCACCCCCTAAAAGTCCTGACGTACCTGCTAACGGAATATATCACCCAAAAGCATTTCCAAGGATATTTTCAAATTCTTCAGAATATTTAGAGTGGTATGAAGAAAACGGTTATAATAAATCTGCCCCGACTATCGGGATAGTTACAGGCAACCTTCCTAAAGAAAAAATAGACTTAAAAACGGAAGATTCAATCATAGAATATCTTGAATCAAATGGTATTAACGTTATTTTTGCATCCCAGCATGCATTTAGTAGTGATGTTGATTACTTTGTAAAAAATGATGAAGTACTTGTTGATACAATAATATCCCTTAAAGGATTTTATTTAAATT
Source organism: Methanococcus vannielii SB (assembly GCF_000017165.1). Taxonomy (NCBI): domain Archaea; kingdom Methanobacteriati; phylum Methanobacteriota; class Methanococci; order Methanococcales; family Methanococcaceae; genus Methanococcus; species Methanococcus vannielii. The sequence goes on along the minus strand of NC_009634.1, from coordinate 1,677,678 downwards.
TTGGAAATCAGGAAAAAGGTGTAGAATACCTTCAAAAATATAATGTACCTATTTTAAAAGCAGTACAAGATTATTATCAAACCCCTGACGAATATTATAACTCAAGGGGCTTAGATATCCAGTCTATTGCATGGCAGATTACTCAACCTGAAATTGATGGATTAACTGACTTTATATGGATTGCAGGACGAGTAAAAGATCCAGATACTGGAAGAATGTACTACGAACCTGCTGAAGAACAGGTAGAATGGCTTTGTAACCGTGCAATATCTTGGGCCAATCTAAAGTACATAGATAATAAAGACAAAAAAGTTGCTTTGATTTATTATAATCATGGTGGCGGAAAAGATAATATTGGAGCTAGTTATTTAGACGTTCCTAAAAGTATACCATTATTACTTGAAAATATGAAAAATTCAGGTTATATGTTAGATGAACCAATTCCAACTGGAAAACAAATAATTGACATGTTTATTGAAAGTAGGAACGTAGGTCCATGGGCCCCTGGCGAACTTGAAAGTGTTGTTAATTCTAAAAACGCAATATTAGTTCCTGTTGAAGAATATCTAAATTGGTATGATACACTACCCCAACAGGTAAAAGCAGACATTGAATCAATGTGGGGCGATGCTCCTGGAAATATAATGGTATATGAAAATTCATTTGTTATTCCAGTAGTGCAATCCGGAAATTTAATAATGCTACCCCAACCAATGAGGGGTCATGCATCTGATGAATCAATATTATATCACGACAAACACCTTCCGCCAACACACCAGTATCTTGCAACATACTTTTGGATAAATAATATTTTTGATGCAGATGCAATAATACACTTTGGAACACATGGAACACAAGAATGGTTACCCGGTAAGGAATTAGGATTATGGAAATATGATTACCCATCAATCATGGTTTCAGATACTCCCGTTATATATCCTTACATTATGGATAACGTAGGTGAAGGTACCCAAGCTAAAAGAAGAGGGAATGCAGTCATTATTGACCATTTAATTCCTGCAATTTCAAATGCGGGATTGTATGGAGACCTTGCAGAAATCCACGATAGGGTTCACCTTTATGAAAATGCAGTGGCCCAAAATAATACTGAGATGGCCGCACTATATCGAGAAACAATTACTGAATACTATAAATCACTTGATTTTGAAACTGACTTAAATATTCCAATCGGTACAATAGAATCAATGACAGATTTAGAGTTTGAGACATTTATTGGTACAGTACTGCATGACCACCTGCATAATATTGGTAATTCCCTAATGCCGATGGGTTTACACGTATTTGGAACTGCACCTGAAGGAGAAAGGTTAGTTTCATTAGTAAAATCAATGCTTGGAAATGAATTCATAGACAATATCGAACCTCACATAGATGCCAGCTATACTGATCTTGAAGATAGGGAAATGAAAGCCGGTGAAATAGCAACTGAACTCTTAAATGAAATATTATTAAATGGAACAGATGTATCGTCGGTACAATTGAAAATATTAGGTATTGAAGATGTAAACATTGAATCCAATCTTGAAACTGCTCTTAAATATTCAAATAGTCTTAAAGAAACGAATAAAGAAATAATAAATACTTTAAGGGCATTAAATGCCGAATATATTACGCCTGGCCCCGGAAATGATCCAATTCGTAATCCAAGTGCAATACCGACAGGTAAAAACTTTTACAGTTTTGATCAGCGTCTAATTCCAAATGAGGAAACTGAGGCAATGGGTACTATTTTAGCCCGTCAAATGTTGGATCGATACTATGAAACACATGGTGAATATCCTAAAAATGTCGCATTTGTTCTTTGGTCTGTTGAAACAATGAGGCATCAAGGTTTAATGGAAGCACAAATCCATGCACTATTGGGTGTTAAACCAGTTCGAAGTAGTGGTAGGGTAACGGGATTTAAAGTAATTCCTTTAGATGAAATGAATGGATATCCAAGGGTAGATGTAACTGTTACCCCTTCTGGCCTTTACCGGGATACTTATCCTTACCAGCTCGAATTAATTGATGACGCTATACGAATGGTTGCTCAACTAAATGAAACAAATGAAACAAATTATGTAAAATGGAATTCATTAAAAATAGAACAAGCGCTTCTTGAAATGGGGTACAATGAAACTTTAGCCTTTGAACTTTCAAGAGCTAGAATATTTAGTGAAGCGCCCGGTTCATACGGCACTGGATTATCTGAAGCAATTTCTGCAAGTAATACCTGGGATAATGAAGATAAACTTGCTGAACTATATTTATCAAGAATGTCTCACGTATATGGGAAAGGAACGTGGGGGGAAGGATATAAAGACGTGTTCAGGTTAAATATATTAAACATGGATGCAGCAGTGCATAGTAGAAGTTCCAATCTTTATGGACTGATGGATAATGACGATGTATTTCAATATTTAGGGGCATTGCAGCTTACTAAACGGTCACTTACTGGAGAAAATATTGACCTATATATTGCAAACCTTGCAAATCCAAATGATATGAAAGTAAATACCCTACAAGAGGCATTAAGAACTGAATTACGTTCAAGATACCTTAACCCAAAATGGATTGAAGGAATGATGGAACACGACTATGCAGGTGCACGTGAATTCATGAAATTCACAGAATATATGTGGGGCTGGAATGTAGTTACCCCTGATTTAATATCCGACAACGACTGGAATGAACTCCATAAAATTTATGTTGAGGATAAATATGGTATAGGGGTAAACGAATTCATGAAAGATGCTAATCCTTACGCATATCAATCAATGACATCAAGAATGCTTGAAACAGCTCGTAAAGACTACTGGGACGCATCTGACGAAACACTACAAAACTTAGCAAATGAATACATTAAGTCAGTAGTTGAATACGGAGTTACATGCTGTCATCACACTTGTGCAAATGTTGAACTTAATAAATGGGCACTTGCTAATTCAAACTTAGATAAAACTACATTAAATGAATTCATGGAAAAATATGAAACTGCAACAAATACTAATATAAAACCAGATTTAGAAAGTAATCCTAAAACTTCTAAAAGTAGTAGTTCAAGTCAAAAATTATACAGTAATGAAGAAATTGAAGAAGTTAAAGAAGTAAAGGTAAACGAAACAGTAAAGGTAAACACTACAAAAACGGATTCTAGTAGTTTGGTAGGTTCAGATAATAATAATAAAAATACATTAAATCAAGATTCCAATACATTAGACTCATCTAAAAAAGCATATGAAGTTACAGTAAATGAACCTGTTTCTTCTTCATCATCAAGTACTACAATAATTGCAATTATTGCAGCATTAGGAATGACAGGACTTATTGGATTTGGATACTTTAAAAATAATCCTGAAATTTTAAAGTTCTTAAAAAGAAAGTAATTATTTCTTTTTTAATATTTTCATCTTGAGGTAATTAAAATGATAGAAGACTTATGTAAAACAAGCACGTAACATAAAGATTTTATTTAATACTATTCATTTTATCCGTATTTAACAAAATTTTGGCTGTCGTATTTTACCTATTTTTCATACGTGATTTAACGTATTTTTTAACATCTTGGTCACATTTTAGTCATATAGTTATTATCCATACTTGATTGAATTATTACGGAGTTGAAAAAAGTTTACCATAACTTTATAAATTTTACAAAACAGATTTTACTTAAACCTAAAAAATCAGGCGAAACTATGCGAGACAGATTTTCATTTTCTTATGATCCGTTCTTGGACCTACTTTACTTAAGATTTTTTTCGACTTCAATTTATGAACAAACTTTGGATTTTTCGAATGTTCTTATTGATATTTCAAAGAATCAGGATTTACGAGGAATAGAGATTCCTGATGCTTCAAAAGTCTTTGATGTTGAAAAATCAGATTTAAAAGAGATTAAGTCTTTGAATGTTCTTTTTAAAATAACTGAAGAAAATATTGAGGTATATATTACTTTAAACGTGTTAAAAAACGATAAAATACGTCTTTTGTCGCTTAAATTATCTAAAATAAATGACTACAGTCTTTTTGAAAAAACTGTTGAATTTTCAGCACATTATAGATTTTCCGAGTAGTTTGTACCAAAAAAACATTTAAATCCAAAAATCAAACTAATGTTATAAAAAAACTTTTTTCCCTAGCTTCAATGATCTGCAAGTTTTATATACTCTGATGATATACTCTATATCATAATGATATAAGGTATATCACGGTGATACATATGGTTCAGGTTCAGGTCGATTTAAGCGACGATTCAAACAGGATTATTGAAATATTTAAGGCCCAACATTCAATTCCTAAAAAATCTATCGCAATAGATATGTTTATTTCTCAATTTGCAAGCTACGGTAAAGAAGCTTTAGAATATAACCCTGCATTTGTAAAAGAAACAATAGAACACAGTAAAAGTACTGAATTTATCGATATAACGGATAAAAAATCCAGAAGAAAACATTTGGGATTAGAATGAGTGATATGAAATTAGCAATTCGTGATAAACGGGTCCAGAAAAAACTTCAAAAAATTTTTAAAAAAGATAAAGTTCATGGAGATGCTATTGATTCCGCGCTTGATAAAATCCTTGAATATCCTAATCGTGGTATTCCAATGACTGGTGAACTCGCCGGTTTTAGGCATATGCATGTTCATGATTCTTTTGTTATTCTCTATTTTGTTGATGAAGTTAATAATGTAATATACATCGACAACTACGGTCACCATGATGAAATGTATTCATGGAATGACAAGATGAAAAAATCAAAAAAATAACTCTTTTTACTTTTTTTCCCACATTTTCAAAAAACCCAATTCGAAAATTTAATATCTTAGTCGCTTTAAATTAAATTTAATTATATTTATCGAGGGGAGTTTATGGGCGGGTTTGGCAAAAAACTTAATGATTCATTTTGGGATTTAATTTTAAAAAATTATTCATTCTTAGGTTTTTCTTACTTGCTCATAGTGTCAATTTTAACGATAAAATTAATGATGTATGCACTAACTCCAGAAAGTACATTAGGTGATTATTATGAGTTAATTGCGATAATTACACAAATACAGGCAGGATTTTTGGGAATATTGATTCCTTTTATACTCATACTTCTTCAAACGATTCTTTCAAAATACGGGATGGATTCCATACTTCTTTTTTTAAATGATAGCAGGTTTAAAAGTATATTGGCAGTTTACTTTTTTGCACTTTCAATGGATGTGCTGGCATTGTATTTAATGTCAAATCATGGCGAGATACTTGTTAACTTAGTTTTTATAAATTTTTGGGGTTATTTATTTCCATTTGGTACATTGTTAGTTCTCGTACCCATTTTTCTTTTTATATTCACTACTTTCCTTTTAATTAGTTTTATTTTGGTAGCCATTTCAAGTATAGACATATACTCATTTTCAAAGTATGTTGTTAACAAAATAAACGTTAGAAAAATAGAAAAAGATGTGTTAAAATATAATAACGATTTTATGTATCAAACTTCATTTTTTCCGATAAATGTACTATTCAGTATGTGTGACCACCTCGTTTTAAAAAAAGATTTCAATTTAACTTCTGTTTCACCAAAATTAGAATATAAATATTCTGAAATTGAAAATTTATTTTATAAATTATACATTGCTAAGAAAATAGATTTTAAAACCTATTTATCATTTTTTAAGTATTATTTAAACAAATATTATAATTTAAGTTATGTAGGATTCGATATTGGGGATTCAAAATGGGCTATGCGGTTAATATCTAAAAAAATATCCAAAATGTTTAAAAAAATTCAAGATAGAAACTTTGTGTTATCAGATAATGAATTGGATGAGTTTATAGATCTATTTCACAAATTCACGTTAGAAATAGATTTAGATGGTAGGGATGAAAAACAAAGCCTTAATAAAAACGGACTATTGTTCATAGTATTGAGTTATTACGAATATATAATAAATTATTCACTAAAAAATCCAAATCAATTAAAGAGAATAATTAGCCAAATGGCAAATACATTATACGTTCTTTTTGATAATTTAATGATCCCAAATAACGATCATATTTACTTTATAAATCCATATATGTCTAGAATAAACTACTTGACGTTAAATTTAAAAGAAACTGTTGAAAAACGTGATTTAAATTTAATAATAAATACTCATAAGCTTTATTTGTTTAAATTAGTATATCACCATTCTAATGGCAAAAATAAATCATATGCTTGGAAAAACATTTATGAAGCCACAAAGTTTTATTTATCTTTATTAATATTTGATTTATCCGATAATAGTTCTGTGGTGGCATATTTATTAAAATTATATAATTTAGACGATAATGCAGTTCATTCAGTACTGAATGATATTTTAAAATCTAAAAAAATAGAATTTACCTATGACAGCGTATTTTTCAGCAATTCAGAAAGTTCAGAAAAATCTGATCCGGTAAAACATTTTGATTTATCTGAACTTGAAATTTCAAAAATAGCAAATCTCGAAGTAATTTTAAAAAAGTTAAAAGAAAATCAATCGAAAGAATAATATTCCTTAAAGCCACGTAAAATCCATACCCCCACCAAAAACAACTAATTTTTACTCCCCAACCAAACACTTAAATATATTAATTACAATCTCTTTTTAAACTCACAAACACAATCTCGTTTAAAAATAAAAACATAAACTGGCGCTATTACTTTTTTGAACTGAAATTAAAACTGTTATTCAAGCTATTACTGCCAACGTTTTCTATATTGATTTTTAAAGATTCTTTTGAATTTCCTGAAGATTTTTTACCCTCCAATTTCTTTTCGAGGTCGTAAACTTCAAGAACGTCCTTTCCATAATCAGTTAAACTATAGTATGCTTTTGGAAGAGCAACTTCTTCTTCTTCCGTTCTTTTTTTAACTATGTCATTTTCAATAAGTTCCGTCATTAATTTGTTTAAAGTTCCTTGATTTATCTCTAAAGTCTTAAATATCTCGCTAAAATAAAGTTCCCCGTGATTTGCCAAGAGTTCTAAGACTTCTCTAACGTTCTTTTTCGTTAAGAGTTTTAATAACATCATCTTGCCTTTTTTTGCTTTTAAATAAAAGTGTAATGATTGGGTATTTTAATAGTATTGTCTTTTTTTTCAACATTGTGCAAAAAAGCATAAACTATAAATAGCTATATAATTATACACTATTGTGAAATAAGTCACAATAGTGATTTACTTCATAAAAGAAATTAATTTTAAAATTCAAAATTTAACTTAAAATTTAAAGGTGATTGCTATTCAAATAACCAAAAAAGGTTGGAGAAAGGAAAGGGAAGTTTTACCGTCCTTCGTATGCTACGCGGTAGCTCATGGGAACGCTGCAACAATGTACCCGTCACTTCCAAAGGACTACATTGGAAAAACCTTAATCGTAACGGTCGTTGAACCGGACAGCGAACTTGCTGAAGAATTAGGACTTGAAAAAAATTAATTTTTTAAAGTTTTACGGGTGAAAAATTGATTTTAAAAAACTTACAGCCTTACACGGTGATTCAAGTAGAATCTACAACATTAGGGGAAATTTTAGAACAGGAAATAGATGGAAAGGAAGTTTTAGAGTTTTTAAAAGAAAACGGCTTTGAATCGTTTTTGGAAACCAAACACTACATTGACAGGAGAACACTTGCGATATGTGAAAACAGTGGGGAAGCTGCAAGGCTTGCAGACTGGGCAAACAAAACGATTTATGCAGACGATCCGAATTTTTACGCAAGAATAAGACCTGAAAGATATGAAATTATTGAACTTTCGACAGACCTCGTTAATAATGCAAGGCTGACCTGTGAAAGTTGCGGATCAGATTTAATCAATTCAGAACATCGTGAAAACTATGTTTGTGAAAAATGTGGGAAAGAGCATTCTTTGACGAAAAAAGCTGCAAACCAGAAGTATAAACTTTGTTTGGGCAGTACCGGAGAAGAAGTAAAGAGGGATATTTTTTAAGGTTTTACGGGGGAAAAACATGAAATTTCAATATTTAATCTACAAAGGGGAAATTCCAGAAAGCTACGGCGTTAAACAAAGTAAAAGAGAAATTGAAAACCTTTCAAGATTTTTAAAAGATGAAGGCTACGAGTTAAGGCTTGTAAGACGTGACGAATACCAAATTGCAAAGCGAAAGATCGATTCTAAAACTGTTAAAAGAAGACAGAAATTTTACAAAACAATTAGACACGACTATTTAACCACTTAAACGAGGGATTGGTGTGAATGAAGGTGATTTTTTAGAAGCGGAAAATGGAGTGTTCTACTTGATTCTTCGAAAGTTTAGAAACGGGGATTTTGTAGCACTTGCAAACAACTGTTCGGGACCTGAAAGGTTTTCGAGTTACGATGTTAAAACTTACAAAATTATCGATAAAATGGAAAATAAGACGTTAAATCTTCTTAGAAAAGTAATGGGTGTGAAAGCGTGATTGACATTTTAAAAGTCGAAAATTACGAAACTGGAAATGCAGACATTAAAGGAATAATCTTTCGTGAATTTAACGTAAAAGGAAAAGACTTTGATAAGTTCAAAGTGGAATTAGAAGAAATTTTTAAAAAATACGAACAGAAATGAGGGGAAAATATGGATGTAATTCAACCTACACCCTGCAGTTACTGCCCTGGAAAAATAACTGCTGAAGAAAAAAAGATGTTGATTACAGCATTAACTGAAAAGATTGAAAGGATTTTTAAAGAGATTAAATCTTGTGAATGGTCGGGAGATGCCCCCGAAGCTTCAGCAATGTTGGAAGTTAAAGAAGAATACGAAAACTTATTAAAACGAATTGAAGGGTGGTAAAATGGAAGCTAGAGATTTTTTTGCAGGACTTATTTTTATAAATCAGATAGATAAACTGAGGTTTTCTGAAACTGGTTTAATAGAACTCGATAGTTTAGGCGACATTCCGGAAAACTGCTATGCTGTTGCTGACAAATTCATAGAATCTCGAAAAGTGAAAGAATGAACATCTGGGAAAAAATCGAAATCTGTCAAGGTTCAGCTACCCATAGAATGAACGTTCCAGGAGGTTGGGTTATAAAGACATGCTATTGGTCTGAGGACTTAAAAAGCATATCAACAGCATTAGTTTTTGTTCCTGACGCAATCCACAAGTGGAAACTTCCAGAGGGGGAATAATTATGATAAAATGTCCCGTGTGCGGAACATGGATCGAACATGAAGGAACTAAACTGGAAAAGTGGCCATTAGGGGCACGTTATGAAGTATTCTGTAATTTTTGTAAACTTAAAATAACAATTTTCGAAGATGAGGACGGCGGAAAGCGCCTATCCTACTAAAAACACTACAAAATTAGCTAACGGGGAATTATCATGCAAAATATTAAAAATCTTATCTTATTAAATCCGAAAAAAGAAGAAATCAAAGAAACGCCCAAATTAAAAAAATGGATTGATAAATACGTTTCAGAACGAGAATTTGACGGAATAAAAGAAAGTACTATCGAAGGGGACCTCAACCGTTTAAAAGTATTCTTAAATTTTGGATACGAACGGCTCGAAAAAGAACCGAATGATATGGAAAACTCGGACTTTGTCAGATTCTTCAATTACCTTGAAAACGAAAGGAAACTTTCAAGAAATACCCAAAAAAGATACTACGACGTTTTAAAAGTGTTTTACAAACTAATGAGACTCGAAAACCTAAACGACTTTAAAAATGAAAGTGAAGATAGGAAAAGATTTTCGAGTTTTGAAATAAAGCATTACGATTCATTAGGCGCAGACATTTTAAACTTGATTTTAATGGAAGTTCTAGAATCAAGAAGCACTACAAAAGTTAGAGATGCAATGATAATCCGGTTTTTATGGGATACGGGTGCAAGAGTTTCTGAAGCCTTGAATCTAAAATATGGGGACAGTGATTTAGAAAAAGGGGAATTCAGATTAAGAGACACCAAAGGAAAAGAAGAAAGAATCGTTACCTGCTCAAAAGACACGTTAGATTTTGTAAATTACTGTTTAAAAGCAAATATTAAGAAAAACCCTGGAGACAACTTATTCCAAACCTATAGGGGCGAACCATTAAAAAGAAACCGTCCGAGCGATGTTTTTCGAAATGCGGTCAAAGAATTAAAGAAAAAGGGAAAACTTCAGGATAACAAAAGAGTAGTAATCCACAGTTTAAGACATGGTCGAGCAGTAGATCTCCTGGACAAAGGTATGCCAATTGATATTGTAAAAGAGTACCTCGGTCACAAGTCCATTGAAACTACGCTATACTACTCCCACTCTAAGGAAAGACAGCAAAAAATGCTAAATCAAATTAAAAAGATTTTATAGGGTGGGAAAATGAGGAGCATAAGCCAGGTGCAAAAAGATGTACTTATCAAAGAAGCCCAAAAGGAACTAGCAGAAAAAAGTGCAAAACGTATAGAATTAATAGAAAAAGTTTGGGACTTATCTGAAAAATACGCAGCTGAAAAGAAAGTCGTTGATAATATATTTATCTTTGATTTGGACGAATTTTCAGAAAAATACGAGCTTAAAAAAGAACATATTTTAGAAGTTTTCCCAAAAGGTAGTGATCTTACATCAATCTATCATCGTGTTTACAAAACTTTGAAAATACCTGGAGTGAAAGTTGAATTCAAAGGACTCGAAGGAACTGTAGAAATAAGCGAAAGAAGCCTCTTTAAAGAAATCTGTGAAGAATCAAGGAATTTAGAATTTAATGAAATAAAAAATCTTTACGCAATAGAATATTTAATTCGAGATGAAGGAGACAGAATTAAAGATTCTAAAGCAATTGCAGCATATACAAAACCAAAAATTGAAAACGTTACATACTTTAACGGAAGAACATTCGAAACCCAGAAGAAATTAATTATTAAGGATAATGAAATCGATTTAAACGACGAAATAAGTTATTTTGATAATTTTATTACTGCAGTAAAACCTTCAGGGAATTTCAACTATATCAAATTTTTAAATGAATACGGAAGGATTTACGACTACATTATAAAGCGTTATGATGACACAAAGAAAGTTATCAAACGAACCGTAGCTTATGGATACTACGGAAAAGATAAGATTATATTAAACGGTTGGGAATTACAAAAAGAAAGTTTGAGAGCAAGAGATTTTAAAAAAATGCTTTCAATGAAATACAAACGAGATGAAATTAAAGATACTTTAGAGCTTCTTAAAGAATACTTTGGAGCTGAAGACTTTACAAAAATAATTTTTGAATATTCGTTGTCATCACTCTTTAGGTATGATCTCTTAAACAAAGAAACTGGAAAGACAAAAAGACTTGACAAATTTCCATATCTTTTAATTATTGGAAAACAGGGAATTGGAAAAACTGCGAGAATGAACATTGTATTTAATAAATTACTCCTAAATACAACAGATACCTATTCAAATGACGATTTAAAGGGAAGTATTGCAAAACTTGCAAAAGAGCAGTATGTAAACTTGCCAATGTGGTTTGATGAATTAAAAGAATTTCCAGAAAGACTTGTTGATATTTTAAAACAGATTGGTACAAAAGACGAAGCAATAATTACAAGGGGAAATAAGGAAACCGAAAAAGAAGACTATAACTTCCTTTTAAGAAGGCCATTTATTATATCAACAAACCAGTTTAGAGAGTTTGATCCTGCACTCGTTGACAGGTTTATTGTTTTAAGTGCTTATGATTATGATTTAGTTAATAATGAACAGATTGGAAACAAATTATTAGATAAAATGCCACTTTTAGGGGCGTATATCTACAAAAATATTGAAAAAATCAAAGAACATGTTGATACATTGGAATTTGATTCTTCAAGGGAAAATGCAAACGATAACGTCATAATGATTGGACGAGAGATTGCAAAATTTATCTTTAAAGAGTTTGAACTTGAATATGAACCATCAAAAACGATAGTTTATGGAAACAGCAATATCTACACTTCAAAAGACTCAGTTAAGAAATCAGTCATTAAAGAAGTTTTAAAATTATCTGAATGGGTTGAATCAGGTATCAAATACAACATTTTAGACTACATTGCAGAGCCAGAAGGAGCCAATTATTTTGTTGGAGTAAAGCAGCTTGAAAAATACGGAATTTACATTAAAAAAGATAAAATTGAGAATTATCACATTGTTTTAACTGCAAAAGGATTGAATTTTATTGAACTTGGCGATACGGGAATAAAAACGCTTTCTGAATTTAACGCGCATGGTTTTGAAGTTAAAGCAACAAGGGTTCTTGGAACAAAGAAACCACAAAAAGCAGTTTGGATTCCAATAACTGAAGAATTTACTGAACATCCCGATGACCAGATCATAAGTGAAATCATTGTTGATACGATGAAGGAATTCCAGGAAGAAAAAGATCATGTTCATGAAGCAGAAATTACATTAAAATTAGAACTCGCACATGGAATACCTAAAGAAAAATCTCTCGAATTACTTGAAAACATGGTTGGAAAGATTGTTGTAAAACCAAAAGAGTACCTGTATAAACTAATTGAAAGACCAATCCAGGAAAAATTAGAATAACTTTTTTAACACTTTTCAAATCCTGGTATTTTGTAACCAATTTTTAGTAACTTTTAATCCCGATTTTTTCGGATCCATTATTTTTTTCTAAAAACTATTTTTGTTTAAGAAAAATTAAGTTTTTCATGGTTACAAAGTTACATTGCTAAAACTCCTTAGATTATTAAACAAACCCTATAAACCATGTTACTTTGTAACTTCTAATGAAAAGTTACAAAGTTACATTTCTATTTTTAGAAATTAAAAATATTTTTCTAATCTTTTTGTACTGTTTTTCCGGATTTGTATTATTTAGTATTATTTTGAAGCGAAAAATTTGTAACTTTGTAACCTGATGTAACGGTTACATTTTTAAGACCACACAACGATTTAAATTGATTTTAAATTAATATTTTTCCTTGTTTTTTTGGTGTAACTTTGTAACCAAAAAAATCAGTAAGCGTGAGTAAAAGAAAAAAATTTGTAAAAAAATTATGAAAAATACGCATTTAATATTGGTATTTTATTTAGCTGTGTTTATATTAGCGGTATTCATAAAGTCAGTTATCAAATTTGACTGTCGTATTTTGCCTATTTTTTATACGTGATTTAACGTATTTTAAACATTCTGGTTACATCTTGGTTACAAATATTATTACTATGTTTTGATTGTATTATTACGGGCCTACCAAAATATTCCTTTGGAATAAAAAGTCTGAAAACCTCACGAGTTTTAAAAACCAGTATTTACAAACGTGAATATTTTAAAAAAATACTTTAATTTTTTCAAAAACTAATACTGTATTTCAAAAATACATAGGACTAAAATAAAGACAGTATTTAGTCCCGTCGTTAAACCGAAAAAATTTTGATAAAAGTTAAGTTTTCTAACTTAATTTATTACTCAAAAAAGAAAACGCGGAGACCGAGATTTGAACTCGGGTTACGCAGAGCGTAACGGGATTAGCAGACCGGAAATATGACCCCACATTAAAATTTAATAAAAATAAGCTTATTTTAAGCCATATTAACTTAAAATAACTTAGTTAAAAAAACCGATTTAAAAGTTTATGCCATTTACTAAAAATAACGAAGGAAATGCACGAGGACGAGTTAAATTTTAGTCATACCTTACAGGATTTGTGTTTTGAAAGGTTAAATTAATTAAAAAGTTAAAAATAGTTCAAAAAACATTTTTAAAATAAAAACAACTATTTTAATATACTAAAAAAATAATATGATAGATAAGTACTAATTATTCGTGAAAAAATGGAAATTGAAGAATTTTTAGAAATTTTAAAAACACTTTCTGAAAACAACTATGAACTAACTGATCACTTTGTTCAAAGGTTAAAAGAAAGAAATTTTAAATTCGATGAACTTTATAATATACTTAAAACTAAAAAGTGTAAAGGAATAATTAATCAAAATTTTGATACATTTAAATTATACTACGAGTACGATTTAAAAAAAGACATTATACTTGTTATTTCATACAGATTTAACAAATTCTACTTTATTTCGCCAATTCCCCAAGAAACTAAACGGAGGACAAAACATGAGTAAATTCGAAGGTAAGGATGTAACTTTAGACTATGATCCTCTAGCTGATGCAATGTATATTAAAAGAAAAAATATTGAAGCAGAATACGACCACACAATTGAAGTAGATAACATCTATTTAGACATGGGAATAACTAAAACAGGGGAAAAATTAATTACTGGCGTTGAAATAATTGATGCTTCGGAAACTTTTGGATTAAATAAATTTGATTTAAGTAATATTGTTGGAACTAGCGGACTTATAGAAGTTTATAAGGAAACTGTTCAGATAAACATAATTTTAGACGTTTTAAAAAGAAACAAACACTTTGAAAAATCAATAAACGCAAAAACACTTAATGAATACGGACTCTCAAATGAATCATTTAACATTCAAGCGACAAGTGCAGTTGCTTAAATCTTTTTTATTTTTTTAGATTTTTTATTTTAATTTTTAACATTTTTTTAGTTATTTCTTTATAGGGTGGTTAAAATTCGAAAAGGATTGTTGATAGGGGCGGGTTTTTCATATGATTTAGGAATACCCCTTGCTAATGACGTATCAAAAGATTTTTTCTTTTTTTATAACAATACTCGTTTAAAAGATCATATTAATTCATGGTCTAAACATGAGCCTTACGGCGAAGATAATCCAACTGATTCAAAAGCACTATTTGACATTGCAGAACTATTTAAAAAACATAAATGTAACAATTCATTAAATTACGAAGAATTTTTAAAAGACATTGAAGATATAATCCGTTCACATGACATTTCTAAAGAATACCGGCTTACTTGTGAATATACACGTGGAAAGATTTTAGACATTATTTCATATCTATTTTATGCTTACCATATACACTATTTTCCAATTTACCATCTAAACAAGCATTTTTACAAAGATTTTAGCAAGTTTATTGGTGAAGATCCATTATGGGTTATATCATTAAATCATGACCTCATAATTGAATTTTTGTGTATTGATAATAAGATCCCCCTTAGTTTTGGGTCTGTTTCAAAAGTAAAATTTCCAATTTCAAATTTAAACTTTGAAAATACACTCGAATTTGGATCAGTTGACCGTAAAGATTTAAGTTTAGAAAACATGAACTTTATAAAAAGTGGTAAAGGGGTAAATCTTATCAAATTACATGGTGCAATTAACGAATTTTCTTATGGAGATTTTGATAATATTGAAGAGGGTAAAACTATAATTCAGTTGGACATTAAAAATTCAGATACTGCCCTTGATTACCTTAAAATAGTATCCAAGAAAACTGAAATGAAATATTTTTTTAATGGATTGAAAATAAATACCCTTAATGAATTATCTGTAAGTGGTATGGACGGGGAAATCCAGTTTTTAAGAAATTCAATTAAAATGGGCGGTCATAAATTTAGTAAAACAGTAAATCCAAAACCGGGCGAAGAAAAATTAGCTTTGATCGACCAGATATTAGATAATTTAGACGAAATAATAGTTGTAGGATACAGCTTCTGCGATGAACATGTTAATATCCGATTGTATAATGCGATGGTTAGAAATGAAAATTTAAAAGTTTGGATAGTTGATCCTTCTGATTCAAAAATTAAACTCTTTGAACCTTTTGAATACGATTTAAGAGTAAGAAAAGTTAAAGCCAGTACTCCGGAATGGTTAAGATATATTACTGCCGGAAATTGGGATATTGAAAACAGGCAAAATTTAGACGAATTTAGAAAAATAAGGCCCATAATTTATGAAGAATTTAGAAATAAACATTTAAAATGATTTTTAAATTAAGACTGTTTTCAAAATAAAATTTTAAATCATATATCAATTCAAGATCTGGATAAAAAATATAAATTGTAGTCTCTTGAAACATACTGCTAAAAAGAATTTATTTAAAAGTTATGAATAGAAATTTCAAGATATTTTTTCCAGTTTACCTGCAAGCTTATCTTCAGAAATATATTCCTCGCCACCATATACATCCAAGGTATATCCATCCTCATTACGTAAAACCTTAAAACAGCCAAATTTCCAAGATTTTTCATCGGTAGGTATGCCGATAATATCCAATATTTCAAACATCTCTTTTTTTTGTGTACGATCTCCGATCTGTTTTAATATTTCACTGCTCTTTTTCCCTTTATTAATACTCCACCAGTACATTCCTGCACTATAGTCCCATTCAACACCTTTTGGAATATCTTTTTTATATTTCGATCCAAAACTATCCAATGAGATGGGCATATAATCAGTATAGTCTAAACTATCCTCCCCACCATGCAAATATAAAAAATCCCCATTAGGGATATAGTCATCCACCGCATATCTAATTCGTTCCAATAACAAATCTTTCGCATAAAATGCTTTTTTAATTGCATATTCTAGATCAGTATTCTTTTTTACTTTGAATAGAATAATTCCACCCCTGCGGTATTCGGCATATTTTTGTCAGTCTTTGAACTATTTACTCTACAATATATATTTTTAAGTAATGATTTCTTTTTGTTAGTCCGGTTATGTTGTAACTTAACCAATAATATTAAATGCACCAAAAATAAGTTTTATTAATATACAATGTTCATTTTATTAGCGGATAGTGTGGGGGAGGATAATTTGGAGAAAAAATATCTTAAGTACCTTGAAGAAATTAAAAAAACAGACCTAAATGATATTTGGACCCCAAAATCTTATTGGGAAATACATTACAAGGAATCTGTTAATAATGGCAGAAATAAGGATGCTGAGGAATTTAATTATTTAATGAATAAATTATATTATTATTTTTTTGATGATGAAACATTTTTTGAAAAAAGACTTAAAATTTTTGACGTCGTTCAAGATATAACGGGCCCCTGGAAAACTCTTGAAGATATTGAATTAAATTTGAAAAAAATACTCGATAACTCCGCTAAAATTTCTAAATGGTATATTTTATACTTTTTAGCAAAAAATGGAATTGGAACACTAGGAAACACTTCAAAATCACTAGACCTGTATCATAGGGACATGTTAAAAATTGCAAAAATTATTAAAAATGAAACGGCTGAATCAGTCGTAACACCAAAATGGAGCGATTACTCCCGGGACATGGCAAAAATGTTTTCGTACCGTGAGGAATTTAAAAATTTAGAAAACAAATATTTTGAAAAATTAAAAGATATAATCGACTCAAAAATAGAAAAAATGCCGAAAAAACCGGATCAGACCAAATACAAAAATTATTTAAAATTTATTAAAGATAATCGATTAAAATGGATGATAGAGGCACTAAAGCTGAAAAAGATATATTTTAAGGATAGTGCTGGAAAATGGGTTTTAAAAACCGCAATTTATAAGGAAGAAAGTATTCGAATTAATGAATTTATAGATATATTATACAGTCATGAAGATATTAAAAAATACAATATAAAAATGCCATCAGGAATTGAATTTTGTAGGGAATTGTACCCAAACTCGGAACCTTATCCATATTACCAATATACGTTTATCCAATTAAATAGTGGAGAAGAAGTTGAAAATTTATTATTAAATCTTGTAGCGTTGGGATATATTGATTAAAATACCATTTAACTACCCCAAAATAAACTATTTTAAAATATTTTTTATTGAAATTACTCTTTTTTAAATTTAGATAATAATTAATATATAAATCGCCACTATTTTAACTATTATTTTTATGGTGAGAATGTGCGGAATAGTCAAACTTTAAATTTTGAACCGGAAATTATCAGTTATTTAAAAGAATTTCATTTTGAAAACTTAACAAAAGAAAAAAACATAGTTACTATGGATTTAAACGATTTATTCCATAAATCTCCGTTAGGTAATGCCATTTTAGAATATATTATAAATTACCCTGATGAAGGGATTTGCCTACTTGAAAAATGTTACAATGAAGCATTTTGGGACTATAACTGTGAAAGAATAAATATAACGGCCAGTATAAAAAATATTCCTAAAGAATTACTATCCAAAATAGAGATTCACGAAATTAATACCTGCCATGTTGGAAAATTAATTGAAATTGACGGAAAAATTAAAAGTACAAAGAAAATTGTTTCTGGAATTACAAATTTAGCATTGACATGTACAACTTGTGGAAACTCGGCCATATTTAAAATTGAAAATCCTTTTGAAACCAGTTTGGAAAGAACTTGTCCAAAATGTAGTCAAAAAATGTTTCTTATGCAGAGTGAATCTAAATACGAAGATTTTCAAGAATTAACCTTAATATCAATTAATAAAGAGTTTTTATCAAAAAGTACTTCGAATATAGAACAAGAAATAATATTAAAAAATTCACCTGGGATATATAACGGAATTTTCCGAATCATTGGGATCCCGTATTTAAGACCGAATAAAAAAACTGGCGTATTTGATATCATAATCAAAGGAATATATGCAGAAAAAATTGAAGATGAAAAATAAAGACTTACATAAAGAGGGGGGGGAATTTTGGGAAATAACAATATTTTAATGGAGATAAACAATCCTGAAAAAAAAGACCTTCTTGAAAGAGAAGGATTTCATAAAAGTCTTGCAGAAATAATGAACTGGCAAGATAATGAAAAAAATGGATTTGTTGTTGGACTTTATGGATCATGGGGTTCAGGGAAATCCTTTTCGATTGATAAATCTTTGGAAATTCTAGAAAATGATTTTAAAGAAAAAATTAATGAATGCAAAAATTCTAAACAAAACCGAATTAAAAGATTTATAAAACTCAAAAGAATTGAAAAATGTAATATGCTTACTATAAAATTTAATCCGTGGTATTTTACGGAAACTGATGATTTAATATTAAATTTCTTTAAATGTCTTTCGGAATCATTGAAAACACGTCAATCCATATTAGAAAATATAAAAGATTGGATTGGAAAAATTTTTGGGGTTATGTGGGGATTGGTATCTAGTATTGATAAATATTTAGAAAAAATGAGTCCTGAATTCATTACACTGAATCCAATCCTTACAATTACGGTCACAATTGGAAAAATAATCACTAAATGTTTATCCGTAATATTGAAGGGATACAGACAACCTACCGACATCGTAACCGTAAAAAAGAAATTAGACAAAAAATTCGAAAACTTGCCATTCAGAATCTTGGTTATTATGGATGACATGGATAGACTGAATGACAGAGAAATCGGTCAAATACTCCATCTTGTAAAATGCCTTGCTGATTTTAAAAATATAACTTACGTCCTATCATTTGATGAAAAAATTGTATCTAATGCTTTAGAAAATCATCAAAATGGATATGGGATGCACTATCTTGAAAAAATTATACAATTTCCAATAAAAATGCCTGAACCCCATACATTAGATTTAGAAAACATTTTGGAAGAAGAAATAAAAAATATAATTGGAGAAAATCCTCGAGATATACCCCAATACTTTGAATTTTATCCCTTGTGCTTTAGCAACATGATCAAAAATATTCGAGATGTGAATAGATATATCTCTATTTTTAATTTTAATTGGAATCTTCTAAAAAATCAAGTTAATAAAATAGATTTAATTGTTTTAACTGCTTTGCAAGTTTTTACGCCCGAAATTTACGATTGGGTAAAACATAATAAAGAACTTTTTGTAGGTTATTCTGTATTTGATGGAACGTGCGTATTAGGTGGTTCGGGATACGATCATAAATATTACAAAAATAAAATCAACGAATACTTGAAAAATTACCGTTCGATCGATGCAGATGATGTTTATCAATTATTAACCGTTTTATTTCCTAATTCTGCAATTAAAGAATTTGCAATACTTGATACACGTGACGGAAACCCTGAAAACAGGATTTACGGGGAAAACTCATTCAACAATTATTTTATGTATTGTAAATCAGAACATGAATTTCAGACGTATGAATTAGAATTATATAAAAAACAAGGACTCACTGAAAAAGATTTTGAAGGTTTTTTGCACAAATTATCAAAAAGTGATCGTCTAGAACGGTATATCCTAAAATTACAAAATAACGGCAACTCACTATATCGAGTACCTCCGAAAAATAGAACAATAATTGCAAATGGGCTTATTTATTCATTAGAACATGTAAAACACTATTCAAAAAAGTATATTTCAGGACAAATCGTTAGGGGATTACATGACTTATTTTCACCAACTAGCGATGACCTCATAATGAATACTCATATTTTAATAAATTCTTTGAAAAAAAGTAATGATTCATATCTGGTTATTGACGAAATAATTAGAAGATCTAAAAATAAAAATGATCGGTTAACTGATGTTTATTCCCCTGACGAATTAATAAATTTAGATTTTGAATATCTTGAAAATAACAAATTGGTAGAAATTATCAATGAACTCTATACTTTTGATGAGGTTAAACATTTTGAGACGATTGAAGCCATTCTTTCGGGAATTAACAAAGAACAGATGCTTTTTATATTGGAAAATATTGACCATGACCTCATTTTGGACTGTATGAAAAATGTAAAGGATCTTTCGGGAGTCAATATTGGTGCAACGTTAACATTGTTAAAAAAAGACATGAAAAATGTATATGCTGAACTCAACCTTCGTGAAATTACTCCTCCAGAACATTTAACGATATTAACAGGCATAGATGATAAATCTGACCCATATATTAATCAAAATGCAAAATATTTGCATGATATTAACAAAAACATACTTGAAAAATATAGTTTACTTGTTGAACAGTATCTAGCGTCCATTGCCCCATTTAATACATATCAAAAATTCAAAGAAATCAAGTATGACAATATCAAACATGAAATATTAAATATACATCACGGTAATTTCCTCCAAATTTCAAAAATAATATCTGAGTTAAATGAGCCCGAATGTGGATTTTTAATTAGTGGACTCAGTGAATTACTAATAAAAGAAATAGCTTCACACCTGCCGTCTGGAGAAGGCCCGAAACTATATGAAAAAATAACTAGAATCCCGAAACTAAGAGCATTTACTCAACTTGACGAGATTTCTATTGAAAAAATTAATCTATTTATTGAAAATACATATTATTATAAAAATCCCGCTTTAAAGTGAGCACCGGCACTAACGCCAAACCCTAATTTATATCCTATCCGACCAACGACCACACGAAAACCTATGAATTTCATTGCTTAGGATGTTTTCGAGCGAAGCGCCCCGAAAGGGCGAAAACTCCATATGCAATGAAATTCGACTCCTTTTGGTGGTTTAGGATGTAAACCTGCCAAAACCAATTCATACTGCCCTAGGCACAAATGTTTATTTTCAAGCAGTAGCTCGGCAACAGTTCTTGCCGAGCGTACAACCTTTCGAAGATATTTTTCAAAATCTGCACGGCAGTGCTTATAGTAGTAACAGTAACTTCGTGAACAATTTTTTGTAACTGGCCTTATTTTTAACAAAATAACCCCGAATTACTCGTTTTAATTTTACTGATTTTTAACTGTTTTTTCAACATTTTATATCGTAAATTCGTGAGCAGTTTTTTGCAACGCATAGGATTTAGATTAAGAATATTGATTTACGTCCTTTGTTTTAAGAAATCTCGTTTTATCGATATTTTTTACTTTTACGTTGTTTCCATCGATTTTATAGTTAACTTTAAATACTTTAAAGCATGAATACTAATCATGAATGTAGTAATGCAGTATAACATTAAAACCATATTGCATTAAAAATAATTGAGGTGAACAATTGTCAAAAATTGAAGAACTGAAAAAGCCAAAAATCGGCTTTGATGAACCTGAACTCGCAGAACTTGAAAAAATGATATCTGGAACTTGCGGAAAAGCTTATGTTATGCTTCAACCCGGAAGTATTGCAGTTTCATTGAAAGATGAGTTTGGAAATCCGATAAAAGAAGAAAAAAATGGAAAAGAAGTCCAAAAATATGAATACATTCCGGATCTAGATATTCCCGGAAAAGTTTTCATTAAGGGCGGAATCAACAATGGAAAGATCATGCTATCGTTTACAGATGCAATGTCCGTTTATAAATTCATACAGTCAAACGAGGCATTTTTAAACCATAATACTAATTTAGAAACCCTTGCAGAACTAAAAAACTTACATAGCAATCTAAATTACTCGATGGAAGACATATACTTACTTGCTGAACGAAAGAGCATTTCTAAAGACTATGTGGATAGAGTATTTTCCAAAATGTCTGAAAGAAATAAAAATTAGGTGGGAACTTGGCAATACCCATGAAAGTTTGGAAATCGAGAGAAAAAAGGAGGCTCGACATAACCCCAAAAAAATACGGGATTTGTTCAAATCCCAGAATCTGTATTGACCGCTGTTCCTTTACCCTGCATAGTGAAACTCTATTAAAAAATATTATGGGGAATAAAAGGGAGTTTAAAAAGGAACTCTTTGAAAAATGGAAAAAATATGTCGTTCAAATGTACGATGACAAGGGGGCTACCCATGGCCTACATTTTCCATTGATGAAATTTGAAGGCGAAGAAATTGCATGGATTAAAATTTCTTTAAGGGAACCCCACATCGCAAAAACATACGTAAACTTCATAAAATGGTACCGAATGGAAAATAATATTCCAAAACCGGACTATGGGTTTTTCGATACGAACTTTCTCCCACTTCACATGAATGACAATGAAAAGATCCTTCGAGATTTCTCAATACTTTATCCCGAAATAACTTGGGGATTGAAAAAATCTTATATTAATATTCTAAAAAAGCTTGAATTGTGTCCTGAAGATATTAATGTGTTCGATATCTCGATAAAAGCAGATTCGATTGAAGTTCCAGTGGAATTTTTACACCGGGATATTGCAGAATACGAATATCTAACGGATAAAGCCAAAGGAACTACCATTGTAAAATATAACGACTTTACAAGAACTACGTATATTAACAAAAAATTAAAGTCGTATAAATCCCAGTTAAAATTCTACCAAAAAGCTCCCGGAATTGCCAGAATGGAACTAACGTTTCATAAAGAATTTGCAAAATCTTTTGATGAAAATGGAACTCCGGGATATCTCCAAGGGGAAATTAGAAGGCTTATTGATGTTGTTTTAAATGACTACGGCTTAAGCCTTGACGGAATTCAGCCGATAAAACTTTCAAATGACGAATTGATTTCCGAATTTGCAAGAGATTACAACGTTGATGAAAGCCTAATGAAAGCACTTATCTTTGCTCCATCATTAGATATCACATTCAACAGAGATAACAGTTCTTTGAGAAGAAAACTAGTTAGTAAAGGATTTATAGAAAAAGACAGACTTGGAAAGGGATATGTAAGAACTTCAAAACTTGAATTTCTAAGACTTGCATTCAAACAGTACGAAATATGCATTTGCGGTACATTAATGGAAGAAAATTCGCTTAACTTTGAAATTACCTGTCCAAAATGTGGTGAAATTAGATTAAGCGGAACTGAATTATCCAAAAAAGAGTAATTAAATGAACCCCATAACAAAAAGCTATAAAGATTGAAAGCATCAATATTTAATAATCAAAATGATATATGCATCAATTCATGAATTTTTGAATATGGGGTAATAACATGGAATTAATTGAAGTTAAAAAATCAGACAGTGAAGTATTATTCAAAAGACACTTCTCAGTTACAAGAATTAAAGAAGATAAATTAATTATTGCTGAAAATAGGGCGTTAAAGGTAATAAAAGAAAGCAGTGTTTTAAAAATATTGGATCAAAAATGCGAAAATGACGACGAATGCGAAATTGTCGTATCACTGGGAATAATGACTAGAAAAGGCAATTGTTTAGCCCTAAAAATTAAAAAAATTAAAGTAGGATACGAATATTGGATAATTTCAATACATGAAAATGAAGTTCAATTCAAAATACCTGAAAAAGAATGGGATGACGGAAATTCTGAATTCTATATCGAATTTGAAGACAGTTTAGATGAAGTACTTGATGAAAAAAAATTAAATCTTGCAAAACAACGGGCTTTGCAATTCTTAAATAGCGAAAAAGAGGAGGATGGACTTCGAAGTCTTGAAAATTTCTTGGATGAACATGAAAGAATTACTATCTCATTAGATATTCCATTTAAAAAAGTTTTTTTGTGCTTTAAAGTACGAAAAACTGATTCAGGATTGGTATATACCATAACTCATTCGGGTCATTTTAGTAAAATCGACATTTTAAACATCGAATGGGCAGATGATGAAGCATACTATTTAGACGAAATAGCAAAAAAATTACTTAAAAAGTTTTTCAAGAAATAAGTCTTCGAAATCCCTTTTGGTGGGATTATGACACAACAACAATTCTATTTAGTAAAGGATGTTGATTCAAGAGCTTTAAGGTACTACCTTCACAAACTCGAAAGTTTAACATCCGTAAATCCTGAAAAACTAAAAAATCTTGTTGAATCAAAAAAGAACTACAAAAGAACAATTAAATTATCAAAACAAGAACAAGGCATTACCGACAAATTCGGAAAAGCAACAAACATTCTTGTAAATTATTTAATCATCGAGGCTGAGCAGAATGAATGACCTAAAAAATAAACTGCTCTTAAAACCTCGAAAAGAAGTTTCAAAAGAACCGCCTGAGCTTAAAAAATGGCTCAACAAGTTTAAAGAAGAAAGAGAATTTGACGGAATTAAAACATCAACAATTGGAAACGATATAACCCGATTGAAAGTATTTTTAAACTTCGTACTTGAACGGCTTGAAAAGTCCCCTAACGAACTTACAAATGCCGACTTTGTAAAATTTTTTAACTTTTTGGAACGGGAAAGAAAACTTTCAAGAAATACCCAAAATAGATACTACCAACTTTTAAAGGTCTTTTACAGGCTCATGCGACTTGAAAACTTTAAAGACTTTAAAGAAGAAAGCCAAGAGCGAAAACGGTTCTCAGGTTTTGAAATAAAGCACTACGATGCGGTTTCGTCAGAACTTTTAAACGACATAATAAATATCGTTGTTGAAAGTAAAAGCAGAACCAAAATCCGGGATGCAACAATTATCCGATTTCTTTGGGATTCAGGATGTAGAATTTCTGAAGCTCTAAATTTAACATACGGGGATTCAGACCTTGAAGAAGGAACATTCGTTTTAAGAAATACTAAAGGGAATGCTGAAAGAACAGTTGTATGTTCAAGAGATACATTGGATGTAATAAACTACTACGTCCAGTACAATGTCAAAAAAGGATCTAAAGATAAGCTATTTCAAAATTCTGATGGAGAACCTATCGGAAGGGGATGGATTGGGGAAATTTTTAGAAAAGCTGTCGATAGATTGAAAAAAGAAGGAAGGATTCCAGCAAACAAAAAAGTCGTTGTTCATTCATTGAGACACGGCAGAGCTGTTGATTTACTTGAAAAGGGGCAACCAATAGATATTGTAAAAGAATATTTAGGTCATAAATCACTTGATACAACTCTTTTCTATTCTCATTCAAAGGAAAGAAAGGAAAAAATGATTAAAAATATTCAAAAAATATTATAATTAAAATGTACTATACAGTAATGAGCATATTTAGAATAATTTTTGGTGAATAATTTGATGAAAAAATCCCATGAAATACATAAAAATCAAGGCAAATTAATAAGTACAGAAAATATTAAATTAGTTGACACTATGAAACCCATTAACTATGCCAAAAAATTTAAAGTTATTTCGTTATTTAGTGGTTGTGGTGGAATGGATTTGGGTTTTAAAGGCGGTTTTGAAATATTTAAACAACATTATGAACATAACCCCTATGAAATAATATTTTCTAATGATATATCGGATAAAGCATGCAGAACTTATGAAAGTAATTTTTGCCATTCTTCAGTTTGTGCAGACATAAAGGATATAAAAAATGAAGATATCCCTAATGCAGACATTGTAATAGGGGGATTCCCTTGCCAAGATTTTAGTCATGCTGGAAAAAGAAAAGGACTTTCTGCTGAAAGAGGTAGACTTTACTTAGAAATGAAAAGAGTAATTGATTATATTAAACCTATTGCTTTTGTAGCTGAAAATGTAGACGGAATTAGAACGAATTCTAAAGGAAAAGATACTACTGCCTTAGACATTATCCTAAAAGATTTTATGGACTCGGGCTACCAAGTAGCCTATAAAGTACTTAATACTGCAGATTATGGAGTACCCCAAACTAGAATAAGGGTAATAATAATGGGCATCAGGAATGATTATGTTGGGGACATAATGTATCCTAAACCCGTTAGGGGTAATGAAGGACTTTTTGAATGGATGACGTCAAAAGAAGCCATTGACGATTTATGGGATAAAATAGACTCAAAAGAGGTATTTAATCATTCTTCAAAAGATTATTCTAAAGCTAAATTTTACCCCGGTAAAAAAATGCAAGGTAATTATAAAATATTGGCAGATCGCCCCTCAATCACAATACGGGCTGAACATCATGGAAACATCGAAGCCCACTATAGGTCATATAATAATGAAGATCCTGAAGATATGGGGTATTGGAGAAGATTAAGTGTTAGAGAATGTGCAAGATTGCAGTCGTTTCCGGATGATTTTAATTTTCCATTTTCTGCATCTGAAGCATATAAACAAATTGGTAATGCTGTTCCACCGATACTAGGGTGGCATATTGCAAGGGCATTGTACCATACTTTGACGAAAAATAAAAAAAGCTAATTTAATATTTTTTTTCATAAATATCTGATAAATCCGTATTCCTTCCATAATACATTTTTGCTTCGGGTGTTCCATTGAATTGACCGTGGCTAAATCTACATTCATTTCTAAATTCTAAAGAATTTCCAGTAATTTTATTTTTAACTGTTGTTATGATATTTAACTGTGATTTAGGAATACTATATTCTATTTTATCAATTTCAATATCTTTTTCAAATTCCGATATGCTGGGCACATAATATATTTCAATATCTTTTTCAGTAGTTTTTGCATAATAATATCCATTTTCATAAATTTGTAGAAATCTAGCAAGGCCTACGGGATTATAATTACGAGATATATAGTTGCAAAGTTCAGAACCTGCTTTTTGAGAACAGATATTCTTTAAATCAATATATTTTTTGTCTTTTTTAAATTTTGAATTAATCCACTTTGAAAACACTTTTTCCCGGCTTTTGGAATCAGTGTGTTCAATATATTCTTTAACAGATATATTTCTATTAGGTAACTTTGAAATTACGGTACCGTTGATAATAAATTGTACTTCCGAATTCACTATTTTAATTTCTGAAGTTTTATCATTCTTTGTTAACGACCAAATATTGTTATTTGTTTTTAACCATCCTAACATACTATTCCACGTATATTCAAACCATTTTGCATATTCTGCTTCTGCAAAATTTTCAAAAATATGTAAACCTCGCTCAAACTTGGAATTTGTCATCGTATTCAAATATTTATATAACCCCATGTTTTCAAGAATATAACTCTCCTCTTTTAATGAAAAACCAGTGTTTCCAACTTTAAGGTCAACAGGGTCATTTTTTTGTGAGTCGGATCCCAACCAATATATCTTAGTATAATCATCAACGATGCCCAAATCAACTATTTTTTTCCCCAAATTTATACCGTTACACATTATAGACTTGTAATTGTTAAAATCTGGTAGATAGGTAATATTTGATGCATTTGAAATGTCATTTGAAATTTTTGAGGATAAATATTTAAAAAAGTCTTTGGGGTGCATTTGATACAGCTCATTAATATTCTTTTCAGATATTGTATACAATATGCCTGCAATAACACTAAGTTCCCTCAAATGTGTTTTTATATCTGCCATAGTTACCCCCGATAGCAAAGTTCATAAGTCCTGAAAGTTGCCCCGTAACAGTTCGTAATAACAGTTCGGGACTAAATCCTGTAATGTAACTTATCTTAAAAAACCACAAAAAAGCTTTATTTCACTAAAATTTCGCAAAGTTAAAAAAACGCGGAGACCGAGATTTGAACTCGGGTTACGCAGAGCGTAACGGGATTAGCAGTCCCGCGCCGTACCAGACTGGGCCATCTCCGCACGAACAACATAATAAAGGTAATTATTATATATATACTTTTCTATATTTTTTAATAAATAAAATTGGTTCAATATTATTTTTAATAATATTTATTCTTGCGGAATATTTAAAACATAAAAAGGCCATTTTTTAAGAACTCCTTTTGGCAAATTACCCTGTCTAACCTTTTCTAAAAGTTCTAAATGGCTAATTGATGACGTAACATTCGTTTTTCCAGATTCCACTAATAATTTTTTATTTCTTATAGCTTCTTCAATATCCAATCCAACATTACATGATGGCATTTCTTCTTTTATTTTGTCGATTAATGCATTTTTATTATTTTCAAGTGGCAGTATCATTTTGTAGGAATCGCCTGCAACTAAAAGAACAGGGTTATCTTTCTCAATTCCGAATCTTTGACCCATGCACGAAACCATTTTTCGGGGATTGAATACCTCTATTCCATTTATATCAAAATAATCTCCTGCAAAAAATTCCGTAGTATTTGGAAAGCCTTCTAATTTCATTTCTAATTTTAATTTAAATCCTGAACGTAAAATTTCACCAGATATTTTTGGCAAACCTTCCTTATCCAATATTGTTAGAACGTCACCCGTATCAATATTTATCAAAGGTGTTACGTCAGGCCGTGATACAAGTAAAACACCGTATTTATCATTAGTTTTTGAAATAAACTCTTTTATTCCTTTTCGCTCAATTATTGGATACACTAAAGGGAATACATACATCCTATACATATCCTCTTTATTTATTCCTCCTGAAAAAGGGCCGATTTCACTCCCCACATAGAGATTTGTAAACTTTTCTTCACCGACGTTCCAGCCCATAAAATTTCTTATTTTTCCCCATTCATCCTTTGAAAGCGAAGTTATGCTAAATATTAAAGTTGAATCTTTTAATGCTTCTGAAAGCCTTTTTTGAATTTCTATTGCAAAATTATCAATTCCTATTCGTTCATAAAGTTTTTTAAATTCAATTGTTTCAAAAAATTCATTTTCAATATTATTCCAATTTTTATTGTTCATTGACTTTTCAAGGCCTGCTTTTAATTTATCAATATCTGCCCATTTAATAATTGTTGCAGCAGGTGCGGATATCACTGAAATATTGTCAAGAGCAAGTATTTTTGCAATTGTTGCAATATCTGTCGCATTTTTATACTCATCAATTAAGTAAGAACGTGGTTTTATATGGGATAAAACAACTCTTTGAGAAAATTCAGAAGTATAAAGACGAATAAGATTTAATTCATCGATTTTAGTTAAACCGTCAACTTTAATTCTACTTGGAACAAAAATTACCGCAGATTTATTGTTACATAGTCCGCTTGATTCAAATATAGCTTGCATTCCGGGAACCCATACCCTATTTAAAAATTCGTCTGAAATTAAAAACCACTTTAATTTAGTAATATCTCCCCCTGAAGTTCCTGATGTATGGCATACTATTGAAGTATTTTTTGAAAATAAATTTGAAATATTGTCACTTTCAAGTTTTTCCTTTAAAAAAATCTGAGGATTTAATGAAAATTCTTTTGGATCAGTTTTTTTTGTATAAATTTCATCTAAAATATCTCTTGAAAGCCCTGAATTTTTAAAAATTGCTTCTTCGTATTCCTCACTTGAAGAAATATCGAGCCATTTTTTCCAATTCTGGCCCTTGATATTTTTAAAGTAGTCGTAAAATACCTTTTGAAGGTTTAAATCAAAATCATATGTGTTCAAAATATCCCCTCCTAAAATAGATAAAACTATGTTTAAAAAGGTATATCTCATTTTCGAAATATTACGATTAAAAAATTATTTTAAAAATACCCTTTAAAATTTTAAAAAAAGTTTTAGGTTTAAAATTTAGGTAAAGTGGTTAAATAGTGTTGAAATTTACGGAATATATACTTGTATTGTCATTTTTTAAAACTGGAGAAATTTTCAATTCAAAAGATGATTTTGGTGATTTAATGGGGGTTTTGTTATATATATCGTAGTATTCAATGTTTAGTTTTAGGGAAATGTCATATTGATTTGATGTGTTTTTTATTAGTATTTTAAAAATTTCATTTATAAAGTTTGGAAATTCATGTTTCAAGATATTTTCTTCTGAATAATATGGCGTTAGTATTTTAGGGGATTCATTGGCTACGTTATATTCCGTATTGTTAATTTTTATTTTTGAATCCGTAATTGTTACTTCTTCGTTTTTAAATTTGCTTTCTATCTGATTTTTTAAGTGTTCTAAATCATATTTTACAATAAAATTAAACGCGGGGCCACGTCCTACATTGATAAAACTCAAATAAGGTGTTGGCCAATATTTTGCAGTTGTATCGGTGACCTCTTTATGCAATATTGAAATTCTCTTTTCATAATCCTGTAATGATATATGATTTCGTTCATTAGAGTTAATATTTGCATTTTTAATGCTAAAAAAATACGCAATTTCTGAGGCAGTCGCTTTAGTGAACCATTTAAAATCGCCATTAGGGGCATGTAAAAAATAAAAATTATCGGTTTGAGGTACAATATCTGGAGAGATACTAAATGCATACTGTTTTTTCATTTCAGTAAGTTGTTCATTCATTGCATTTTGATCAACCATCTCATAAAGTACAACAGCAGCCATGATTGCTGCGACAAACGTGCCATAACCTGTTAAACCGTTTAGAAAAAGTTCGTAAAACTTTAATTCAGGATATAACCAGATACTTAGAAAAATTACAACTAAAAAACAGCCAATAGATAAAAATCCCAAGATTGCTGCAGGTTTAGTACCTAAATCCATAAAATCCCCTCGATAAAATATAATTACCTCAAAATAGGCTCAACAAAAATATAAAATTTCCGAAAAGAATTTTATAGTAAATTTTTTTTAAAATTTGAAAAGAATATTATATAACGTAAAATTTTGAAAAAAAAGAATTTTAAAATAATTTAAAGTAAAAAAAGAGTTTAATTAGTTAGCTGATGCAACTTCAATAATTGCTCTTCTTCCTCTTTTTTCGTTTTTGAACGAATCTATAATTGTTTCTGCATTTTCAGAAGAAACGGTTACAAATGAGAATTTTTCAAAGACTTTTACTTCGTCAATATCTCTTCCTTTAACTTCTGACTTTTTAGAAATGTACTCTACAAGTTTTTTAGGATTCATTTTATCGAGTTTTCCTAATGCAACAAAGAGTCTTATGTTTTCCCCGTCAAATGATTGTCTTTTCCGGTTACTTTGGGAATCAGACCTTTGACTTGATTGACTTGAACTTTTTCCAATTTTTTTGTAGTTTTCAGCCAAAAATTCATCTTTAAATGCATGTTTTAAAATCGCTGCAATTATATCCTTTGCTTCGCCCTCTTCCAATAATTCTTCAGCCATTTTTTCATATTCGCCGAATTTCCCAGATTCCATTAGGGTTTTGATATCGGTTTTTATTTTTCTCCTTTTAGCTCCGATAACATCTTTTATATCTGGGACTTCTTCTCTTCTAATTTCCGTTTTTGCAATTTTTAAGATGTATTTGAATTTTCTAAATTCTGAAGGTTCTACAAATGTAATTGCATATCCTTGTTTTCCAGCTCTTCCAGTTCTCCCAATTCTGTGAACGTAAGATTCAGGGTTTTGCGGGAGATCATAATTTACAACGTGTGTTAATTCGTTAATATCAATTCCTCTTGCTGCAACGTCTGTTGCTACAAGTACTGTTGTTCTTCTTCTTTTAAATTTATCAAGTGTTTTTTCCCTTTGTGCTTGGGTCATGTCACCGTGAAGACCTTCTGCAGGGTAGCCCCTTTCAACTAATCTTGCTGAAAGGTCATCTACATCTGCTTTTGTTTTACAGAATATTAAACCGTAAAACTCTTTTTCAGTATCCATTATTCTTGAAAGTAATTCAAATTTATCTCTTGGAGAAATTTCGTAGAATGATTGATCAGTTAAATTTGTTGTAAGTTGTTGCTTTTTAACTTTAATTGTTTCGTAGTCCCTCATGTAGTTTTCAGCAAGCTTCATAATGCTGTCTGGAAGTGTTGCAGAAAATAAGAGCATTCTTTTTTCAGTATTTACGGATTTTAGAATTTCTTCAACGTCGTCAATAAAACCCATGTTTAGCATTTCATCAGCTTCGTCTAAAACAACGTATGAAACATTTTCAAGCTTTATTGTTCTTCTTGAAATGTGGTCGAGTATTCTTCCAGGGGTTCCTACAACTATCTGAACTCCCCTTTTTAACTCTTTTATTTGCCTGTCAATTGATTGACCGCCATAAACTGGGAATATATTTAATCTTCTTGAACCCTTTAAAGAATCGATTTCTTCTGCAACCTGTATTGCTAATTCCCTTGTAGGTGTCAAAATAAGTGCTTGGGTATTTCTAGAGTTAGTATCAATTGTTTCGATAATTGGAAGTCCAAAAGCGGCGGTTTTTCCAGTACCGGTTTGTGCCTGACCTACAATATCCATTTCACCTTTTATTAATATTGGAATTGCTTTTTCTTGAATAGGAGTAGGTTCAGTAAAACCTTTTTTCTCCAAAGCGTTGATTATATCCTCAGATAAGCCTAAATTTCTAAAACTGTCCATAATTTATTCCTCTTAGAATTATTGTTTAAATTTGCATTGAGAAAATGAGCTTGAATATAAACTCTAATAATTTTGCAAAACCTTACAAATTCAAGGTTAAGTAAAAACCATCACCAAACCCGTGATTTTTGTATGATACATTTTGCAAAACCCACGAAACACCTGTTTCGCCTGGCCTTTTCAAAAAAATCATAATTGTTTAAAAAGAGTAACATACTCCAAATTATGATTCTTAAGGGCAAACGTCAAACCCCCGAACTCATAACGACATGGAGAAAATTTGGGCTTTGACTAATATCCGACCAAAAGGATTTTACATTCAATCCATCGCCAACAATATCACTATTACAAACTAATATATCTACTTATCTACTGCAAAAATTACGTTGTTAAAAAATATCTTAAAAGTACCTTAAAAATATATTAAACGGTTATTAAAAGTAAAAAATTTTAAAAGTAAAAAAGTGTGATTTTAAAGGCAAAATTTTAAAAGTAAGATTAACAAGACCCCCGAATTATTAATCTCAAATTTTTAATATATATTCATTTAGATAACACCGTGTTTCCCTTCCCTAAATACTATCTTAAACAGCTAAAATGCATATTATTAACAGTGTGATAAAATGACATATTGCTATCTGGCGTTTGTTAAAAGTAAATTACACTTATATTTTTCTATTTAGTACAATATATAGTTTTTGAATATTTGAATAACTACAATATTATGGCCATTCAAAATATAATTAAAAATATTAGTAAATTAAAACATTAGATTTCTTGAAATTAAAAAATCTTCTTTTTAACTTGGTTTAATTCTTAAATTTAAAAACGATTCTAAATACCTTGTTTTAATTCGTCCTAATTTACTTTTTAATATAACTAACAATTTAAATATTTTGTTGGTTTAAAATTTCCGGACAAAATAAGGTAATTAATTAATCAAATAATTTAAATAATTAAATTCTTAAATATTTATATAACTAAATTCTTAAATATTTAAATAATTTATTTTATATATAATGTATATAAATTAACAAAAATATTTAAATGTATAGGTATTTACGTATTTAAATATATACTTATTTAATTAAATATAAAAAAGCCTTTAAACTAGGAATTGGATCTATCAACGTATATAAACAATGAATTAGATAGATAAAAAAAGTTTAAAAATGATAATATGTTAAGAATAAAATTTTGAGTAGATTATTTTATTGGTCTTTAAATTTTAAGTTTTTTTTAAGATACGTTAGGTGCGTTTGGTTGGTAAAAATGGTAAGACACTATTGTAAGGACTGGCTTACTAAGGATGAATTAAAAAAATTCATAGACAATATAGATTCTAAAGAACATAAGTTATTTTTTAAAATGCTATACGGGATGGCATTAAGGGTTTCAGAATTGTTAACTATAACTGTCAAAAACATCAATCTAAAGGAAGGTGTTTGTAAGCTATTAGATACTAAAACAGAAAGATTTGAAATAACGGTAATTCCTGAATGGCTTTATTCAGATATTTTCGGACATATTTTAGACAATAATTTAAATGATGAAGACCCCCTTTTTAAATTTAAAAACAGGACTTATGCATGGGAGTTAGTTAAAAAATACACTAAAGTTGCAAAAATAAATAAAGAATTTTCTACCCATACATTTAGGAGAAGTAGGGCGTTACACTTATTAAATGACGGCGTACCGCTTGAAAAAGTGAGTAAATACTTACGTCATAAATCAATAAACACTACAATGCACTATCTAAAAATTACCGTTGAAGATATTAAAAAAGAACTTAATAAAATTGGGGATTGGTACGATTTATAGCCTAATAACACTATTAAAAATAAAATATTAGAGGTTAAATTTACGTAAATATCAGTTATAGCTTAATAGGGGGCAATATGGAAAAAAATTATAAAACCATACATACTGTAAAATACCTTTCAAAAAAAGAAGTAGATTTAATAATAAAACAAGGTTATGACGAAATAACAATGCCAAAATCCGTTTATGAATACATGGGACGAAAAAATAAAGGGGCGTTAAACAGATTATTAATTTTTGGTGTTGATATATCCATTACAGATGCTGTTGGCCGTCCAAAAAAGGTTGAAAAAGACCTTAAAAATAAAATTATTGAAGAAATTGTAAATGGAAAAAGCATTCGAAAAATTGCAGAAGAACACGATTTAAAAAAATCAACTATCTGGGATAATGTAAAAGATGAAATGGAAAAAATAAAACAGGAACGGTTTAGAAAAATGATTTATGAATATAAAGAGTTATTAATACAAAAGGAAAAATACAGTGAATATATTGAAACGCTTTTTTTAGAACTTGAAATTTACCTATCAAATAATGAACTAAAAAAGGCAGAAAAGGTACTTTTAAAAATAATAGAATACTCAAAAAAGAAAATTAATGTTTAAATATTTAAGAATAATAAAAATCTGTGTAATTTAATTGACAACATATATATAATTGAAAAAACCAGTTATAATTAATAGAATATAAAAATTTTAAAGGGGATATTATGGAAGATGGGAAGTGTGGAATCCATGAATATTCAGGCATTACTGAACCAAAAATTGAAGTAATGATGAAAACGTTAAAGGAACATAATATTGCAGTTAGTGGAAATAATCCTTGGGTAATTGACCCAAATCAGCACGGAATAAAATTAAAGGCTGAATGGGATGGAAATTCAGTTTTAAGAGTTATTGTAACAGATAAAAGCTTTTACGTTCCATGTTCAAAAATATGGGATGAGATAGACCCGTTATTAAAAAAAATTTAAATAAAAAATTAACTTCACTTTTATGGGAAATGAATAGGAAAAGGGGCAAAGAAAGGGATAAAAAAAGCAATGTTAAAAATAACTCTATTATATATTAAAAAAATTGTTTAAAAAAATAAAAAATAATTTCGGGCATTTTTAAATCATGTTTTTATATGGGGGTGAAAATCAGCGCCCATATAAAAAGCTAGTTTGAATTTACAGTCGTTTGAACAGTTTTTCGTGTTTCTAACCGTTAATATCCCCCAACACCCCCGGAATTATTAGTTCCGAGGTAATAAATATTCTTAAAATTCGAGTATATAAGGTTTACGTAACCATGCTAAATATTAATTTTATCATATAAAATAATATTTAATAATAATTAAATAACAAAAATAAGATATTATATAAATATTTAAAATAAATAAGTAATTTAAAAGTCTTTTGAATAGTCTTTTAATGAATTTTTAATTACATATATTAGTTTCCAGGCCGAAATTATTGAAAAAACCACCATCAATATCACAAAAAGTAATGATGCATCACATGTGCTTATTTGGGCATACTTGGTTAAAAATAACAGTAAATTGGGGTTTAACCCAATCAAATACGCAAGAGATACCCAAAAAAATATTGAAAGTAGTAATAATAGTTCTTTTCGCATAATAACTACTCTTCATCAACCGTATGTTCGGTTTTTTCAAATTTTTTTGTAAGTTCTGCGGCCTTTTGCTCAATATCTTCTGAAAAAATATTTCCAACACGCACCACTACGAATATTGCCCATATTACAAGCAGTACTAAAACAATTCCTGCAAGTGCAGTAAATATTCCTGCAAGTAGCGGTAGGAAAAACATGTACGCAATTATTGCAAGAAGTACATACCCTAAACCCCTAAATCCAGACCTATAATGCTTTAGTTTTTCTTCATCAATCTTATCTTTCATGAATTTTACTGCAATCATATCTGAAATACCGTCAGTTAGCATCAATATATTTTTTAGAATTTTCAAAAGAATTATTACAAGTGCAATTAGCACTACTCCTGAAATTAAGGCCTTCATTCCAACCAATCCAAAAATAAATGGATTTCCTAAGAAATCACCTAGTGGCTGAAATACCAAAATTGCTAAAAGCCATACAACAAACGCCACTACCAAATTTACAATTATTTTTGGAACGCTTTCGTGAACTTTTCGTTTAGATTCAAAATATATTCTATTTTGGTCTGCCATATATCTCCCCCCATTAAAAGTATTTTCAAAGAAGTATATAAGGAATTTTGTTAATTAAAAACTATTTAATGGAAATTTTTAAAAAAAACCTTAAAAAAATCTTCAAATGGACAATAATATAAAAAAACATGTGAATAAAAATAATAGATAAAATATTTTTTGGAATAGG
Source organism: Methanococcus vannielii SB (assembly GCF_000017165.1). Classification (NCBI taxonomy): domain Archaea; kingdom Methanobacteriati; phylum Methanobacteriota; class Methanococci; order Methanococcales; family Methanococcaceae; genus Methanococcus; species Methanococcus vannielii. The sequence continues at coordinate 1,640,929 of NC_009634.1, read as the reverse complement.
TAAAGAATAGATGAACAGCAAGTAAAACTATATAAAATTATATAAAAAAGAATTATTTTTTAAGTGTTACAGCAGTACCATAACATAAAAATTCTGCTGACCCGGGAAGTACTGAAGAAGTTCCAAACCTAAGTCCGACAACTGCATCAGCACCTAACATTTGTGCTTCTTGAATCATTCTTTTAAATGCTTCTTCTCTTGATTCATTCATCATTTTTGTATATTCGGGAATTTCTCCACCAACAATTGTTCTTAACGATGCAACTAAATCGTAGCCAATATTTTTTGTCCTAATGGTATTTCCACGCACAAGGCCAATTGTTTTTTCGATTTCAAAATCTTCAAATTTATCCTGAGTTGTAGTTAACACGTAAAATCACCTTTTTATAACGTTATTAGAATTTAACATTACTATTAATTAAAAAATTATTATTATATTTAGAATACATGTTATATAAAATAAGTTATACAAAACATGTTTTATACAGAATACTTTTAACAAAAAATTTTAAAAAATGATTTTAAATACATTAATGCTTTGTAAATTTTTAAATAGTTAAAAAAAGGAGGTGGGCAAAATGGATGAATTAAAAAGCATTAAAAAAATTGATGACTTTTATTTTACAAGAAAAAAAGAGCTAATTTTTGAAAAGAAAGGCGGAAAAAAAATTTTTGGTAAATTTTGTGTTTTTGTTCCAACCGAAATTATTGAAGCGTCGGGAGGAATTTCAGTTGGACTTTGTGGTGGAAAAGAGTCTACGATAGCTACTGCAGAAGAAGACTTACCAAGAAACATCTGTCCACTAATCAAGTCTTCTTACGGGTTTATAAAAGAAAAAAATTGCCCTTACTTTGAATTAGCAGACGTTATTGTCGGCGAAACCACGTGTGATGGGAAGAAAAAAATGTTTGAGCACTTAATGGAACTTTCAAATTTGTATATTATACACCTTCCCCATTTTAAAGATGAACGATCATACGAACTATGGTTAAAAGAAGTACATGATTTTAAAGAATATGTTGAAAAAATAACTGGAAATAAGATTACAGATGAAAAATTAAAAGAAGTAATTGACAGGGAAAACGAAGAAAGAAAATTATATTACCGAGTTTATGAATTAAGGAAAAATATACCTACACCAATAAATGGAATGGATTCATTAAAATTATTCCAAAAGTTATCCCTACTTAAAATACAAGATCGAATTAAACTATTAAAAGAACTAATATTGGAACTCGAAAAAAGAGTTGAGAATAATTACGGATATTACGGGAAAAGAATTATGATTTCAGGGTGCCCGATGGTTTTTGGAAATACTAAAATCGTTGATTTAATTGAAGAAGTTGGCGGAATTGTTGTTGGCGAAGAAACATGTACTGGAACAAGAAAATTTGAAAATTTGGTTAATGGGTACAGTATTGAAGACCTTGCAAAAAGGTATTTTAAAATATCTTGTGCTTCAGGATTTAACAATAAAATCAGGATGGAAAGAATTAAAGAACTTGTAAATGAACAAAATGCTGACGGCGTTATATACTATACACTACAATACTGCCATACATTTAATATCGAAGGCGTTTTAATTGAAAAAGAACTAAAAAAAGAAGGCATTCCAATTATTAGGATAGAAACCGATTATTCTGAGAATGACATTGAACAGTTACGAACTAGGCTTGAGGCCTTTTTAGAAATGATTTAATTTTTAAAATATTTTAATCCCTGTAAGTTTTCGGCAGTTTTCAAATTTTAAGCATTTAAAAAGCTTTTATAAACCAAAAATGGGATAGAAGTAAAAGTTAACATTTTAAATTAGCGATTCTTTTGCAAGTCTATCGGCTATTTCATTATTCTTTTCTTTAGAATGTGCTTTTATTTTTATAAATTTAATGTTTATTTTTACACTATGTTCTAAGTAAATTTCACGGTATTTGGCAGTACCTAACATTTTTGTCTTCCATTCTCCAGTGCACCATTTTTCAATCCCAAAATAGTCATAATATATTATCAAATTTTTCACATTTTTAGATGAAGCATGTTTAATTGCTAACTCGGCTGCCAAAATTTCGCCTGCTACATTTCTCATTTTTGAAAAAGCAGGATTATTCCCTTTTTGTTTAATTTCAGTTTTTAAATCATTATGTATTATATAAACGCCTGCGCCATAAAATCCAGTCTTTAAATTAAAACTCCCGTCAACAAAGGCGTGCATGGTGTCTAAATCCTCATTTGTATACAAAATCCTGTTTTGATTAAGATTTTCTAGTTTAGTTGAACTTGAAAGATTATTTATATCCAAATACTTCTCTGCATCAGATTTTAAATTAAAACTCTTAAATTCTGCACCTGAAAAACCTTTCACCTGTTTTTCACATTCTTCAAATGTATCAAAAATTCCAGTTTTTCTACCGTTCCTTACTGCATAAATTTTTGCCATTTTTATATATGCTCCTTTTTTGATACTGATAATTATATAAGTTGTGTATTTTACACTAAAGTATATTCTAGTAGCCCTGTATAATACATTTAATTTAATAAACGTATACTACTAAATTTAAAAATTATCTTTGAAGGTGATATTTTGAAAATTAATCCATTTAAATCGTTTTTAATATCGTTTTTATTCTTTTTATCTGCAATGTTATTTGAATTATTATTAAATGAACCTAAAAACAGTTTTTATAGTACATACATGATTTTACGAAATCTCGGAATTTTATTTTTATTAATCGGGATAATTTTACAGTTAAAACTTCAAAAAATGAAGAAATAAATATTTAAAGTTTGAAAATTAATAAAGTGAGGAATAAATGAATTTTAACGTTATTCGTAAAACTTAAATAAATATTAATTAAACAGTCCATTAATTTCAATAACTTTTAAAAGTACATTTTTAATATGTGGGAAAATTTTAGTAGATGGAAATAAATAGCTATCTGATTTTTCAAAACCTTCGATAGTTTCAAGCTGTAAATTAACATCTTCAAGAGTGTATTTTAAAAAACCTTCCCTATTTTTCCATATTGTAAATATTTGATAATTTTTATCAATTGGAGAAACATAATCTCTATCTTTAAATTTTTCAATAATATCAAGAGCCCATTTTTCAAAACCTTCGAATTTTAATTCAGAAAGTTCTTTTTTAAAAATCTGCATGATAAACATTGTTTCATAAAAAAGTTCCATTACATCTCTTGGAGATATGTTTTGAAAACCAATTTTCTCCACCTTTTCATATTTTGAAAGACATCTTAGTATAGAATTATTTGAATTATCCGTAAGGACTGAAAAATTAAATTCGAATAACTGCTCCATTTTTTTCACCGTATAATTATTATATACCGGCCAGCCGGATTTTTATTTAAAATTAAATTTTTATAAGATCCCATAACGACTTAAAAAGTGACTTAGATACTTCATCAAAATCTTTACCTGCATAATATGAAGCTATTGGAAGGCCCTCAAATATTGCACAAAATTGAATTGCTAGAATTTCGGGATTTATTTCTTTTCGAATTTCCCCTAATTTTTGTGCTTTTTTAATCCGGATTACTACTTTTTCAAAGATATTCCCATACAATTTTCTGTTTTCTTCCCCAATTTGTGGGAAACTTTTTATGGCATTTGAAAGGGGGCCCAAATATAATGAATTAGAATGTTTTTCAACACCTTCTTCAAAATATCTATTTCGAAGAAATAACATTTTTTCTGCAAATTCTTTTATTGCCTCTTTAAACGGCCCATCTTTTTCAATGCAAGACATTACAATTCTTTCATTTTCACGCAGGACTAAAATCATTGTTTCTATAAACAAATCCTCTTTTCGTTCAAAATGATGGTAAAGCCCGCCCTTTGAAATTTTGCATTCATTTGCAATTTCTAAAAGAGACGTTTCAAAATACCCCTTTTTAAAAAAAATCTCCCTTGATTTTTCTAAAATCATTTCACGAGTTACCATTTTTTTACCCCATGTTCCGTAGTTACTTCATCGATACTTATTAAAATAAATTTTGGTTTTATTTTTCGAATACCTAACTTAAAAATAATCTTGAAGATAAATTACTTTATTGATATCACAATTTCATATTAACAATAATTTCATATTAACAATAAAATGTTATAGGAAACATTAAATCGTTTGAATAAAATAGTAATATGGGGGATATATTGTTAAAGGGATATTGTTTTTAATATCAAAACCACCCCTGGTAACCTTTAACTCCCCCCTTTTTTAACGATATTTTACTCCATTTTTAAAGTTTTTTATGTTTAGTTTTAATTTCTTTACAAATATCTTTTTATATATGTAAATATTATTAATTACTATTTTGTCATAAAATTAATTAATAATAATTACATATTTATAAAAATATATTTTAATATAGCTTTTTAGATAAAGTATAAATACATTGAACACTAAAACAGAATGATACTTCCGTATATTTTATTTTAAAAGGAAATAACATTCCGATATATCAGGTGAAAATCATGAAAAAACAACTATTTGGAATATTGTCGTTAATATTCCTGTGCGCCATATTTTCAGGCTGTATTGGTAATTTAAGTAATGATAAAGTAATTCATGCATATGTTGGAGCAGGAATGCAAGGGCCAATGGATGAAATAGGCGTAGAATTTGAAAAAAAATACGGAATCAAAGTAGAATACGATTATTCAGGAAGTGGAGCACTTTTATCAAAAATTATCATGTCAAATAAAGGCGACATATTCATGCCTGGAGACTATTCTACAATTTACCGGCTTCAAGAAAAAGAAATGATTAAAGAATATTCAAACGTTACAAAGCATATTCCAGTTATTATTGTCCAAAAAGGGAATCCAAAAAATATTCAGGGAATAAGAGATTTAGAAAAAGAAGGTTTAAAAATTGCAGTTGGCGAAGAAAGTATTGCTATTGGTGCAGTGTTTCCAAAAATACTTGAAAAAGCAGATAAAAATGGGAATATATCTAAAAATGTAAAAAGTAACGTTGTTGTAAAAGGCATAACTGTAAAACAGGTTTTATTCTATGTTTCAGAAAAGACAGTTGACTGTGCAATAATTTGGAGAGCCGATGCACTTACCTTACCCGAATCAGTAGATATAGTGCCAATCGAAAGTGAATATAATATAATAAAAACCGTACCCATTTCAATATTGGGTACAACAAAAGACTATGATAGTTCAAAATTATTCTACGATTACGTAAATAATGAAGGAAAAGCTATATTCAAAAAACATGGATTTATGGTAATTGAATAGTTGGGGCGTATTATGAAAAACAATGATTTTTTAAAGTTTTTTTCATTTTCCTCACTTCTTATTTTCAGTTTATTGATAATTTCAATTATAATGGCAATTATTTCAAATATAACTGCTGAAACACTTTTTTCAGCAATATTATCCAAAGAAATACACTTTGCAATAAAATTAAGTGTATTAACTGCAAGTATTGCAACAATTTTTGGCGGTATTTTGGGCATCCCTACAGCATATGCACTTGCAAGATATGAATTTAAGGGGAAATTCCTAATAGATAGCCTTGTAGAACTTCCAATAATTCTTCCACCGTTAATTACCGGTTTTGCACTTTTGGTATTTTTTGGAAGTACTGAATTTGGAAGATTTATTTCTGAAAATATCATTGATGTTTTATTTACACCAAAGGGAATCGTTGTTGCACAATTTTTTGTTGCAACGCCATTTATAGTTAGGACTTCAAAGTCGGTTTTTGAAAGCATTGATGAAAAATATGAACTAATTGCACAAAGCCTTGGGTCAAAACGTCATGAAAGTTTTATAAATGTAATACTTCCAATGGCAAAAAATGGAATATTTACGGGCCTAATTTTGGCTTGGGCAAGGAGTATCGGAGAATTTGGTGCAACAGTAATGCTTGCAGGGGCTACAAAAATGAAAACAGAAACTCTTCCAATAGCGGTTTTTCTAAACATTTCTCTTGGAAACTTTGAAAAGGCACTTGCTGTTTCATTTATATTTTTAGTTGTTGCAATAACAATATTAAGTATTCTAAAGATGATTTTTAATAATGGTGAAAAAAATGATAGATTTTAAATTAGAATTGGAAAAAATTGCAAAAGAAAATAACTTTTTAAACGAAACTGTCGAAATAAAACCTATTAATATAGATTTAAAATCAAAAACAATTAATGATTATCCACTAATGAATGGGAAAGAATTTTTATTACGTGCTTTCTTTAAAAATTCGGTCGGAGATGCATTTACAGATAATTTGGCCGAATTTAAAGGTAAAATTTCAGATGTAATCTCATCAAAAAACAATCCTATGATAATAGCAACGCTAAATGCGGTGATGAGGCATTTAAAAATTATAGAAAAAACTGAACATTGTAACAAAGATGAACCAGAGCTCTGTGCAAAGGAACTTGAAACTTATCTTTTAAACTCAGTTGGTAAAGACGTTAAAATTGGCATTATTGGGTATCACCCTGCAATAATAAAACAGATGGTTTTAACTTTTGGAAAAGAGAATGTAATTGCAACAGATATGGATCTTGAAAACATTGGTAGAATTAAACAGGGTATTTTTATAATGCATGGCGAAATGAACGAATATCTGGTAGAAAATTCTGACATTATACTGTCTACTGGAAGTACCGTAGCTAACGAGACGCTTTTTGAAATTTTAAATTTTTCAAAAAAATACGGTAAAAAAATAATTTTTTATGGAACCACTATTGCATGTGCTGCAGAAATACTGGGTTTAGAAAGATTTTGTGCACTTGGTAAATAAATCTTTAAAGAATTATTAGGGGTTTTAAACTTTATTTTACTAAATTATAATAAAAAAAAGGAAAAATTATGCTTTCGATTAGGAATTTAAAAAAGAAACTTAGTAATTTTGAAATTAACCTTGAAAACTTAGATATCAAAGATAATGATTACTTTGTAATACTTGGTTTAAGTGGTAGCGGTAAAACAACAATTTTAGAAATGATTGCAGGATATAAAAAACCAGATTCCGGTAAAATACTGCTTGATGGTGAAGATATTACGAATAAACCACTTCACGAACGAAAAATTGTTCTTTGTAATGGAAAATATCTTTTCCCCCATCTATCGGTCAGAAAAAACATTGAATACGGCATAAAAAATTTAAAAAAATCTGAAAGAGACGTTAAAGTAAATAAAATTTCTAATCTGTTAAACATTTCACATTTACTCGATAAAAACCCTAAAAAAATAAGTAGTGGCGAACAGCAACGGGTTGCACTTGGAATGGCACTTATAATGGAACCAAAGATAATACTGCTTGATGAACCGCTTTCTTCACTTGATAGGTTAATTCACGAAAAATTACTTTATGATTTAAAGGAAATACATACGTCTTCAAGTGTTACCTTCATTCATGTTACCCATGACTTTTTAGAAGCAGTTGTCCTCTCAAAAAATATGGCAATTGTTAAAAACGGGATAATTGAGCAGTCTGGGACATTAAAAAATATTATTAAAAATCCAAAAAATATATTTGTTGCCCAATTTTTAGGAGTTAAAAATATTTTGCCAATTGGTAAATTAAAAGAGAATAACACTTCAAATACATTAAAAACCATAAAAAATGAAATTGAAAATTTATCTGAAAATTCTTTAATAGGAATATTTTCAAAAGACGTTAAAATCCTACCAAAAAATGTTTTAGTACCATTTAATACACATAATGGAAAAATAAAAAATATTTTTGAAGAACCATTCAATTCCAAAATAACAATTGAATTTAACGGTGTAGACATTATTTCAGAAGTTTCGAATACGAAAATTATCAAAAATCCGTTTAAAAAGGGGGATTCGATAAATTTTTACATTGAATCATATTCAATAATAGGGGGTAATTTTTAAAGTAATGGAATAATTAATGTAGTTATCAAAAATTACAAAAAATTTAGACAATGTTTTATCGAAACTATCTAAAATCCAAAATCACTACAAAAATTTAAAAAAGCCCCTTAATAATTTAAAAAAAGTACATATGGATAAAAAATTATGTTTTAGTTTTTGCAGTTGATGAAAATATAAATACTATTATACTTTCCAAAATTTCTTTTTAAAATAACTTGTTTTCGGGTAATTTAACTACTAGTAAAATTTTAAAAATTGTTTCATTAATTTTAGGTCTTGACTTTAAACATAATTTAAAATCATGTAATTCACCTTTTAATACATTATTGATTTGTTAACGATAAAAAAGTTTAAAAATAAAAACGTGAAATATTAGTTAATCCATTAGTTTATTAGTAATTATCAAATCCGGTGATTTTTTTGGATGAACTTTTAGCTAAAAAAGGAATAATTGAAGCTTTAGAGTATATTGGTAGTAAGGGGTTTTCCGAAGTCATTTCAACAAAAGAAAATACCAAAATAAGTTCTGAGGATATTGCAAAACTTATCAATTTTAATATAATTGAAGTTACAGTAAATGATAAAACCGTGCTATTTAACATTTCAGACGAAGGTAGACGAATTTTAAAACTTTTTAACAATAAGTAGTTTTTTATAATTTTTTATTTCTTACTATTTTCTAAGTTTATAGTGGACATATTTTTATACGTATAGATTATTCTTTATAAGTATAATCTTAAATATTTTAACGCATTATCAAGGTGATTTACGTGAGAACAAGTAATCCAGCACTATCTGAAAGTGTTTTTAGAGAATTTAATAACTATGGGAATGAATCAATGACTATTAATGGGACCGTTAATAAAACATTGATTTCGCTAGCAATAGTTTCAATTTCTGCATTTTTTGCATGGGATATGATATTTTTAAGTGCATATTCTGGACTTATCATGATACTGGCCCCAATAATGGGATTTGTTATTGCAATTATAACCATATTTAAAAAAGAATGGTCAGGTATAACAGTTCCTATTTATTCTATTTTTCAGGGGATTTTTTTAGGGCTAATATCTGGATTTTTTGAGTTATCTTACCCAGGAATTGTATTTCAAGCAGTTTTAGCGACTTTTGGAGTATTGTTTAGCCTACTCTTTGCATATAAATTAAGAATAGTTCGTGCAACTGAAAATTTTAAGCTCGGTATTGTTGCTGCAACAGGCGGAATTGCACTAACTTATATAATATCCATGATTTTAGGATTTTTTGGAATTTCCATACCGTTAATCTTTGGTAGCGGGCCAGTTGGAATACTATTCAGCCTTTTTGTTGTAATAATCGCTGCTTTAAATCTTGTTTTAGACTTCGATTTTATAGAGCGGGGCGAAAGATACGGCGCACCAAAATACATGGAATGGTACGGGGCATTTGGCCTTATGGTAACTTTAATATGGCTTTACTTGGAAATATTAAGGCTCCTATCTAAATTAAGAAGTAGGGATTAATTAAATTGTTAATGGTAAAATTCTTTAATTAGTAATTAACCCATATTTTTTTAGTTCATATTCTGTCATATAATGCATTCTAAATGACGGGGCAGATTCTATCATAAACCAGTAAAATTCATCAGATATGCCCATTTCTTCAAAGTAGTCTAAATATACCTTGTGATAAGGGTGGTTTTTTGGGAGTATTGATGCATCGTCAATTATATTATTGCTCCAAGAATGAACCCCAACTATTGCACCGGATTCAACCGTCCGATTTATCCCTGCACAGAAAAATACCGTTCCTCCAGATGCAATGTAGCCATTTTTGGGAACATGAGTATTTAATCCATTTTTACGGACAATTTTTCCGGCTTCAATTGTTTTCCAGCTATTTTTAGATCCCGGAACATTTAAAAGAACGATTTTATTTACTTTTGGATAGTCATGTATTAGAGTACTTACTTTTTCCACTATATCTTCATTTATAACTCCAACCATTATAGCCTCACTTCCTCGAACTTCAAAAGTTGCAGGATTTGATTTTTGAACGTGCCCAGAAATTTTTTCAGAATAATAAACGGTAAATCCAGTAAATACTAAAAGTATAACAAAAAAACCTGTTAGTTTTTTGATAGTCATCTTATCATCCATAGAATTTAAAATTTAAATTAAAATTAACCCCATAACTTATTTAAATACCATTTTTTTACTATAGTTTTAAAAATTCAAGTGAAATGGAATTAATACAGTATCTTTTTCCAGTGGGTTTTGGCCCATCGTCAAAAACATGTCCTAAATGTGCGTTGCATACTGCACATACTACTTCAGTTCTTTTAATATTGCATGAATTATCTTGAATGCATATTATACTTTCTTTTAATATTGGTGCATAAAAGCTTGGCCAACCTGAACTACTATCATATTTTGTGTTAGGGCTAAATAATTCAGATTTACAGTTTGAACATAAATATGTTCCTTTTTCTTTATTATTATAGTATTTTCCAGAAAATGGAGGTTCAGTTCCTTTTTTTCGAGTAACTAAAAATTGTTCAGGCGTTAAAATCTCTTCCCATTCTTTTTCAGATTTATTAACCTTTTTCATAGTTATAACTCCAAGTTATATATTGTAACACCAAATCGATTTTAAGATTCTTAAATTAATTTATAAATTTATCAGTATAAATTATTTTTTAGTTTTTCATTACTTTTAAATATTATTAAAAGGGATATTATGTAAAAACAGCCCAAAATTTGGACTATTTAAGTATTGTTCATACGGTAAAATCTTTTAGCGTTAAATTTTTTGTTTAATTTACGTTTAAAGCTAATTAAATTTAAAATTAAAGAATATGACGTTTGGGTGAAATTTTGATAGAATATTCAAACTTATTTTATTTTATAAGTACATCAATTGTGTTGACCCTTTTACCCGGCCCTGACATTTTGTTTGTAACCGTTCAAAGCATTTCAAATGGAAAAAAAGCAGGTATTTTAACTGCATTTGGACTATGTACGGGATTAATTATGCATACTATTGCTGCATCAGTTGGAATTTCAGCAATAATATATAATTCTGCACTTGGATTTAGTTTAGTTAAGTACGTTGGAGCAGCATACTTAATTTACCTTTCAATTAATGCACTTTTTGAAAAAAATGGTTCTAATTTTGAAAAAACAGTAGTTAAAGAGCCAGTAAATTTATATAGAAAAGGAATTTTCATGAATTTATTAAACCCAAAAGTTTCACTTTTCTTTTTAGCATTCCTCCCGCAGTTTGTAAATTCTGATTATGGCAATATACCCATTCAAATGATAATATTGGGAATTATTTTTACGATTCAAGCAATTTTAATTTTTTCAGCCGTTTCAATTCTTTCAAATGCTGTTAGTTTAAAAGTATTTGAAAATAAAAAATTCCAAAAATATGTCTGCCCATTAAAAGCAAGCGTTTTTGGAATATTGGGAATTAAATTAGCATTTTTTGAACGGTAATATAATAGCGATATTATTGTAAAAATAAAACAATATTATTGTAAATATCGTAAAAATAAAAATTAATTTAAAAATAAAGAATATATTTCAAACATAAGTTACTCGTTTTTGATAATATTTTTAGTCAGCCTACCTTACCATACTATAAAGTGTATTGCAGCACACTGTCCAGGGTAACTTAAAAGCTGGATTATTGAAGTGTATGTAACAATATCGTCTATTTTTACGTCACTTAGATTTCCAGAAATAATTGTATCGTTAGTAACAGTCACATAACAAAGACTGTTTTCCCCTTCAATTAAAAATCGTTTATATCCATTCATTTCCCCAATTTCAAGTACTTTTCCAGTAGTTACGATCTCTTTTGGATAGTATATTAATGAATCCGCATTTAATATTGGTGGAAGAGACTTTGTCATTACCCCATTATATTTAACCTCAATTAACCCGCCAACTGAAATTTCTGATTTTGAAAACTCCAAAAATTCAATTTTGGTATCATTTTGTACGTTTACTACATATTTATTACCATTACCGCCAATTATATGTAATCTTTCGTACTTTTCAAAAGATTCTATGAATTCTATAACTCCAACAATTTTTTCGTGGTTTTTTTCACCATTTTCAAGTACGTTATTATCTAAATTAGCATCTTTTGGAAAAAATGCAAAGCTTGCTACAATCAAGCAGCAGCAAAATGCTAAAAGTACGCCAATTAACATATTATTTTTTTTCATGATATACCTCAAAATTATCTTGTGTTCAAGTTAAATTCCTACTTAAAACAATATAAAAATAAGGATTTTGTTCGAGATACGCCGAACAATGTTTAAATCAATTTAAATTTCATTAATAATACGATTAAAAAATATTTTTAAATAAAAATAGTATCTAGGTATAAAATTCTTTAGTTGAAATTTCTATTTCTTTAATGTTTTCACCATATAACGTGCAGTAAATTTTAGTACGAGTATTTTTAGGAATTTTTAAAACTGTTTCTACTTCTAAAGTACTCCCTTCAGAATAATCTCCAAGATTTAATGTCTGGTATGATGTCCACATATAATTTTCTACATTTTCAAGTTTTGTTGCATAAATATCTAATTTCAAGTCTTTTGCAATTCCTGAACCGATGTGTTCAATATTGCACCGTACATTGTAGTATTCATAAAATCTATCTTGACCTATTTTTTGGGCGTAAAATTCCATATGCATCCTAGGAATTTGAATTAAAGGTCGTACTATAGCATTTTTTCCAAAGTATTCTTCAGGAATTTCCCCGATATCCCAATTTTTACCGGTTGTTTCAAGATAGTAGTAGTTATTACCATTATACTGGTAATAAGTACCATAAATACCCTTACCCCCCCTAATCCCGATAGCCATGTGTCTTGGAAGTTCAAGTAGTACTACATCATATCCGAGTTCATTTAAAAGTGCAGCAGCCAGTATTGATGTATCTTCACAGTCTCCACCTATATTTACGAGTGTTTCTATCGGATATCTAGGGTACTCATCATAACCTGTTGTAACGTCATCTGAGGCGTATTCAAGGGATTGCACAAATGAAATTATGAATAAGACAGTATCGTAGTCAGAATAATTTTTTTGTTTTGAAACTTCCTTAAAACTTTGAACCATGTAGTTTAAATACGTTTTATCGTAGTCAGAAAGTGCATATTGTGCATAGTTGTCTTCACGATTATGAGGTTTATTAGAATAATATTCAAAAGCCGATTTTGGGATTTTTAAGTCCCATGACCACTCATCCCCATTATAATTCCATACGTATGTACGAATATAATACTCATCAATTTCGTTAATTTCTTGATTTTTAACTTCATTGCCTAATTCTTCGCTTCTTTCAAAGGAATTTAAATCTATTGGAACTAAAATTTCACTTGAAACATTATTTTGGTAGTCAAAAAAATCATTCAAGTCCAAAATACATCCACATAGCCCTGTAAAAAGTATAATACAGCATATAACGATTTTTTTCATCGTAAATCCCTTTAGCCACTAGTTATTTTTTGAAGTTTAAAATACGTTAATTTAATATTGATTTTAAAGGATTTTAAAATTCGTGGTGTATATATTTATATTTAAAAACGGTAATTTAAAACTACACGTTTAATCGAAACATGGTGAAATTATGACGGATGTCGCAATTGGAATTTTTGGTGACTTTGAAGATGCAGGTAAAAATATTGCAAAAAAAGGAACTTCTACGGATATTACGCTTTATAATTACAAAAATGGCGATGATTCAGCAGTATTTATTGAACCTACGAGGTATCCTGAGAGAATTCATCCATTAATATATGCTATTAATATGATGGACTACGCTCTAGTATTTATTGATGAAATAAAGCCCGAAATTGGGGAAACACTTTTAACACTTAATTTATTTGGTGTTGAAAGGGGTTTTTTTGTTGTAGGGGAATACGTTGATATAAACCAGCTAAAATCTATTATTTCAAACACATCTATGAAAAACTTTGAAATTTTAGAAAAGGACTACATAAAAATAAGGGAAAAAATGGTGAAGCTTCCAGAAGTTGAAAAAAGTAGCGAATACGTAAAAATCCCGATTGACCATTTTTTTTCGGTAAGAAGCGTTGGAACAGTAATATTGGGAAAGGTAGAAAAAGGAAATGTTTCTGTTCATGATAATTTAAGAATTTATCCTAAAACCGCTAAAGCCATGGTAAAGAGTATTCAAGTCCATGATAGGGATGTTAAAGAAGCTAAAACAAATTCAAGAGTCGGTCTTGCATTAAAAGGAATTGATGTTGACGATTTAGAAAGAGGCCTTGTTCTTTCAAACGGAAATTTAAGCGTCTCAGATAAAGTTGAACTAGAAATGACTTGGAATCCGTACATGACTAAAGAAATTATTTCTGGAGAAGGATACCAGATAGTCGTTGGATTACAGACGGTAAGCTGTAAAGTCGATTCAAAGAATGGTAACAGATTAAAATTAAGCCTTTTAAAACCCGTATGTTATGAATCAGGCGATATATTTGTGCTATTGGATGGAAGTGCAAAAGTAAGAGTTTTGGGTGTTTCTAAGATATAATGCCCTTGAAAACGTTTTTAAATATTTATTAAAATTAATAAGATTAAATATTAAATTATGTTTAAGATATAAAAATAATATGTTTTAATTGTTTTTTACGTACATACCTTATATTTTTAGCCCCCTATTCCTAATTTTACGTCCCTATTCGAATAGGTTCAGATAAATCTTTTATCAACCGCATAACTGAAAATGCAGCAAGTGCAGACGTTTTTGGATTATCCTTACAAGGGTTATTTTCAACACATGTTTTAATTGTTCCAATTGAGCCCTTAACTAATATTTCGTGCCGGTTTACAATTAAATTGGGGTCTGCAATAATTTTAACCTTTGCGGGATATTTAGAAGCTAGTGAAAGTACTACTGAAACATTTATGTTTTGGGGAAATTTTGAAATAGCTTCGAAAACATTTCCTTCGAAAACCACTTTTGGTTCCGTTATTTCCTCAGGTTTCAGCCCCAAATCTAGTATTGCATCTTTTAATCCCATAACTGGTTTTGTTGTTGTTAAGGTAACATCAGATATTTGACCTAATGATCCTGCCTTAATTGCATCAATTCCTGCAACTGCACCTGATGGAACATATATTTTTTGGTTTTTTTCTTCAGCAAGCTTATAAAGATTCAAAAACAATTTTTTATTAGCAAAAGCCCCTACACTCATTATTATAACATCTTTTCCACTTAAGATAGATTTTAATACAGTTTCTTCGACTGCACTTACTGATGCACATTCCAAAATTAAATCGAGATCTTTTGATACAAGTTCGTCAATTGAAACACAGGATTCTGCCCCAGTTTCTTCTGAAAGTTTTTTTGCTTTTTCATAATTTACATCATAAAACGCCAAAACCCTTGCTTTAGGTATTCTTTCCGAAAGCAGTGCTTTTGTTATAAGTGATGCTACTGCACCACAGCCTACAATCCCGACTTTTAACATTTTTAACCCCAAGGGCGTTTGATAAATTAAAATTTACCTGTAATAGGAGGTTTTATTAAAATAATGTTCCCAATTGCGGAGATTAGATTAAATGGCAGTACTATTTTCTTTGTAGGATCATCAATAGTTTCATTTAAGCATCCGCTTGAAACATCAGTAATAACAATACCACTTATTGCAGCCTTATCGGTATCAACCATTGCATCGTATACCTTTCCAACATAAATAGCCTCAGTTGTGTATATTTTTTTGTTTAATAAGTCGCTAATTTTGATTGCCATATTATTCCTCCTTTTAAACTCATTTTCATAATATAAACAATATTATATAAACATTTATTAATCTATAATATTTTTAATGTACTTAGTTTATATGTTTTATTAATTGTTTTCAAGGTGAAAGTTATGCCTATTAACTATACTAAATTTTATTTTGAAAAGGACGGGGATATTTGGGAAAAAATCGTTCATGATAAAAATTCTGCTGAAATACTTGGAATAATAAGAAATGCCGTCATGGTTGAAGGATATAAGCTTATAAAATGGGAAGAATGGATTTCTGAAAAAAAGATTTAATTTCAATTTTAAATTTCATAGTTGCATGTTTAAGTTTTTGCTACTTAAAGTAATTAAATAGATTATTAATTTTAAAACAGCTTTTTAAAGATAAGTTTATATTTTACGGCAATTATTCTAAATAAATTAATTTACAGTTTGATAAATTATGTCCGCTTCGAGTATATTCGTAGTTTAGTAAAACTGTAACATGGTCAATCAAACTTTCTTTCTCGGAAAATAGTATTTTTTCAAGGTCTTTTTTAATTCTATCATTTTCAATTTCAGGCA
This sequence comes from Methanococcus vannielii SB, assembly GCF_000017165.1. Lineage (NCBI taxonomy): Archaea > Methanobacteriati > Methanobacteriota > Methanococci > Methanococcales > Methanococcaceae > Methanococcus > Methanococcus vannielii. Next base: position 1,624,710 of record NC_009634.1, on the reverse strand, counting down.
GGAGTTTTTCAGCCATTGTTACAGCTTCTATTCCAAATAATATTTTTTTAATAGCATCAGGCAACAGTTCAGAAGTATATTTATGATTTTTATTAGTTAAATACTCAATATTTCTAAGAATTACTTCATTTTCAGAAATTGTGCCCAAATATTTTATCATGGTATCCCCCATATAATTGTTCCATGTCCGACACCTAAATAAAATTTATTAAAAGAAGTATATATTTATTATCTAACAAAAATAGATATTAATCTTAGTATGTGCCAAAAGTAAAGCCAAATTATAAGGTTTTTTATGAAACAAGTTTACGATTTAGGACTTGAAAACATTAATAAATTATTGGCTAGGTATTTAGTTCCATCAGTTCTTGGAACTACAATAATTGGAATTTACAGCATTATTGACGGCATTTTTATCGGTAGATACGTTGGTACTGACGGCCTTGCAGGAGTAACACTTGCATTTCCCATTTCTGTTGCAGTAGGATCTATTGGACTAATGATTGGTTACGGAGCTTGTGCAAATATATCCGTTAAGCTTGGGAAAAGAGATTTTAACGGAGCAAATGCAATATTAAGTGTTTCTTTAATCTATATTTTAATATTTGGAACATTTATTACATTTTTTGGTTCATTACTATTGAATAATTTAATAGAAATTATGAATATTCCAAAAAACCTTGAATCTTACGTTTTAAATTATTCTAGAGTAATTATTTTTGGAAGCCTTGCAACAATTACTGCATATTCCCTTGATGCAATTTTAAGAAATGATGGCTTTCCGAAAAAATCCATGTATATTTTAATAATAGTGTCAATATCTAACATTGTTTTAGATTATATTTTAATTGCAATACTTAATTTCGGAGTACTTGGTGCCGCATTTGCAACAATTATTGCACAAACATTAGGTTCTTTGATATATCTACACCACTTTATATTTGGAACGTCAAACCTTGTTTTTCAAAAAAATAAAATACATTTAGAATATATAACAATAGTAAAAATCTTAAAAACAGGTTTTTCGCCGTTTATAATGGAATTGGCTTTTGGATTTTTAATGCTTATTCATAATATTCAATTTTTACGTTACGGAAGTTCCATTGACGTTTCTGCATATGGTATCGTGATATATGTTACCTCTTTTTTATATATGGGATATTTAGGAATATCTGATGGCATCCAACCGCTAATTAGTTATAATTATGGTGCAAAGAAATTTAAAAGAGTTTTTGAAGTTTTAAAAAAGGCGATATTTATAAATTTTTTAATGGGGATAATATCGTTTATTTTAATTTTAAGGTATCCAAAAAAAATTATACATGTATTTAACCCATATGATGCATTATTAGTTACCCAAACAGTGCATGGTCTTATTATTCATAATTTTTCACTTTTAATCCTTGGAATTTCAATGATTATAATACTGTACTTTCAAGCAACAGAAAACTCAAAAATTGCAGGTTTTCTCTCATTAGGGCGAAGCATTTTATTTATTATACCAGCTCTGCTTATTTTTCCAAAGTATCTTGGAGTTAGCGGAATATGGCTTTCAACGGTATTTTCAGAATACTTATGTCTTTTATTTGGGTTATTTTTTTTCTTTAGAAGTGTTAAAAAAAATATCTGGGCAAAAAAAGATATTTAAAAATGAACCCTTAGTACAATAATAAAGTTAAATTAATAATACTTAATTTATAAATTAATACATTTTTAATAGTAATACTCCTTGTGTTTATTATTTAAATAGTTAAAAAAGAAAAAATTAAAACCAAGGTAAATGTCACGGTAATAATTATGCTCCAACTAACATTAGAAAGTGCTTTTTCAAACACATTGTCTGTTTCAGAATTAAATTTATACGTGAAAAACACTTTAGAAAATGATTTAATATTAAAACGTGCTTCAATCAAAGGAGAAATTTCCAATTGCATACTACATCGGTCAGGACATATTTATTTTACACTAAAAGATGAAGAAGGCGCAATTGACTGCGTAATGTTTAAAGGGGATGCACGGCTCCTTAATTTTATTCCAAAAGATGGAATAAAAGTAATAGTTACAGGAAAGGTTTCAATATATGCTAAAACTGGAAAGTACCAAGTTTACTGTAATTCTATGGAAAAGGAGGGAATCGGCGAGTTATACATAAAATTTGAAAAATTAAAGGAAAAACTTGAAAAAGAAGGACTTTTTGATGAATTAAAAAAGAAAAAAATTCCAAGATATGCAAAAAATATTGGAATAATAACATCACCAACCGGAGCTGCATTAACGGATATTATAAAGGTTACAAGACTTAGAAATCGGTCAGTTAATTTATTGATATATCCTGCATCAGTTCAGGGTGAAAATGCGCCTTCTGAGATAATAAACGGAATTTCCAAGCTTAATAATCATAAAGATATCGATTTAATAATTCTAGCACGAGGAGGGGGTGCAATTGAAGATTTATGGTGTTTTAACGATGAATCACTTGCAAGAGCCATTTTTAAATCAGAAAAACCAATAGTTACAGGAATAGGGCATGAAATAGACTTTACAATAGCAGATTTTGTAAGCGATTTAAGGGCAGCAACTCCTTCAAATGCTGCTGAAATTTCAGTATTTAATGAATTTGAATTAATTTCAAAATTGAAAAATCTTGAAAAAAACCTAAGTACGAAAATTTTAACTGACATTTCAAAGAAAGCTTATGAAGTAGATTTTTTGTATTCAAAGTTTGAAAAAAACAGCCCTAACTCAAAAATTGAAAAACAAAAAGCAATTCTTGAACGTTACAATGCATTAATAACTCACGAAATTAAAAATAAATTTGCATACGAGTTAAAGCGTTTTGAAAAGGCCCATTCTCTTTTAAATGCGTATAATCCATTAAATGTACTTAATAAAGGGTACACGATAATTCAAAATCCTGATGGAAGAATAATAAGCTCTAAAGAATTATTAAAGTCAAAAAAAGAATTAAAAATAATATTTAAAGATGGAATTGTAGATGTAAATATTACTTTAAAAGATAGGGTGAGATAATGGAAAAATACGAAGATTTGATCGAAAACCTCGAAAATATTGTAAATTTAATGGAAAATGAAGAATTATCTCTTGAAGAAGCAATGAAAAACTATGAAAAAGGAATAATTTTATGCAACAAACTATATAAAATGTTGAATGAAGCTGATGGAAAAATAAAAATACTTTCAAAATCTTTTGAAGTAGATTTTTTAGACGAATAATTTGACAGCTAACTACATTATATTAAATATAAATATAACTATATTATTTGTCAGTAATTATTTTTTTATCAAGTTTAACTACATTATGCATTAAAAAGATTAAAAGAGCCGTAAAACGATTGTTAAACTAAATTTCTAAAAGATTTTTTATAATCACTTTTTTAATTTACACTTAATTTTAATATGATTTTTAAACGCATTATTTTATACCCTAGCACATATATTTTATTAAGGTTTAAAGGATTAAGTTATAATTAAAGACTATTTCCTATTTATTAACATGATTTAATATAATTAACATGATTTAATAAAAAGATTGAAATGATGGATAGTATGAAAAGCATCGTAATTAAAGGCGCTAGAGAGCATAATTTAAAAAATATTTCTTTAAATCTCCCAAGGAATAATTTAATCGTAGTAACGGGTGTTTCAGGCTCTGGAAAATCTACAATAGCTTTTGATACGATATATGCGGAAGGTCAAAGAAGATATGTTGAATCGCTTTCTGCATACGCTAGGCAGTTTTTAGGGCTCATGAATAAACCTGATGTAGATAGCATTGAAGGATTATCTCCTGCAATTGCAATACAGCAGAAAACAACCAGTAAAAATCCAAGAAGTACTGTTGGAACAGTTACTGAAATTTACGACTATTTAAGGTTGCTTTATGCAAGAATAGGCATCCCTCATTGCCCAATACATAATATAAAAATAGAATCACAAAGTCCTGAAAAAATCGCTGAAAAAATAGAAGAAGAGTTTTTTGAAAACACTACAATACTTTCCCCAATTGTACGGCAGAAGAAGGGAACGTATCAAAAACTAATTAAAGACCTAAATTCAGAAGGATTTACTCGTGTAAGAGTTAATGGAGATATTTATCGAACTGATGAAGAAATTAGTCTTGAAAGATATAAAAAACATGACATTGAAGTTGTAATTGACCGTTTAAATCCAAAAGATGACCGTTCAAGACTAGTTGAAGCATGCGAAAGAGCAGTTGGGCGTTCAGGGGGCCTAATAATTATATCTGGATATTCAAAAGACCAAAAGCCGTTAGAAAGAATTTATTCAACTAATTTAGCCTGTCCAATATGCGGAATTTCTTTTGAAGAGCTCCAGCCAAGAATGTTTTCATTTAACAGCCCTTTTGGAGCTTGTGAATACTGTAGTGGCCTTGGAATTAAGATGGAATTTGATTCAGAATTGATAATACCTGATAAAACAAAATGTATTGCGGATAATGCAATTTCACTTTATCGAAACTTTTTAGATGGTTATAGGTCACAACAACTTGCATCAGTTGCGAACCATTTTGGATTTAGCGTATTAACGCCCATACATGACATTACAAAAGAACAGTACGATATTTTAATGTATGGAAGTCCTGAAAAGATTCACTTTAAGGTAACTGGAAGTAGTGGTGAATCAGAATGGACACAAAATAAGCCATGGGAAGGGCTAATACCCCAGTCTATCCGCTTATATAATGAAACTAAGTCGGAATACCGTAGAAAAGAACTTGAAAAGTTCATGAGGGTAACATTGTGCCCTAAATGCAGTGGAAAACGTTTAAAAGATAAATCACTTTCAGTAAAAATTGAAAATAATTCCATAATTGATTTAACTGACCTTTCAATTTCCAATTTACAAAAATTCTTTGAAAATTTAGGTTTAACCGATAAAGAACACGAAATTGCAAAACAAGTAATTAAAGAAATTAAATCCCGGTTAAAATTCTTAAATGATGTAGGTTTAGGATATTTAACACTTTCTAGACGTTCTGGAACACTTTCTGGCGGGGAAGCACAGAGAATTCGGCTTGCAACACAAATTGGGTCAAATTTAACTGGAGTACTATATGTGTTAGATGAGCCTTCAATAGGCCTTCACCAGCGAGACAATCAAAAATTAATTGAAACACTTAAAAAACTAAAATCATTAGATAATACGCTCGTTGTTGTTGAACATGACGAAGATACAATACTTAATGCTGATTATGTAGTTGATATGGGCCCCGGTGCAGGGGTTCACGGTGGAGAAGTCGTTGCAGTCGGTACGCCTCTTGAAATATCAAAAAATAAAGATTCTTTAACTGGAAAATACCTTTCTGGCGAATTAAAAATTGAAATTCCAAAGAAAAGAAGAAATAGCAAGGGAAATATTAAGCTTTCAAACTGTAATCAAAACAACTTAAAAAATGTGTCGGTTAAAATTCCAACCGGCGTTTTATCGGTAATTACGGGAGTTTCCGGAAGTGGAAAATCTACCCTTATATATGATAATCTATATCCTGCCTTAAAAGAAAAAATAAAGTCTGAAGAACCAGTTTCAGGAGACTTTGACATTGAAGACCAGCTTTATGAAACATTTCATGATAAGGAAAAATGTAACCTTGAAATTAATGCAGAACTCGATAAAGTAGTTGTAATCGACCAAAGTCCGATTGGAAGAACCCCTAGGTCAAACCCTGCAACTTACACGAAAATATTTGATAAAATAAGGGAAGTTTTTGCGGAAACCAAAGAAGCAAAGATAAAAGGATACGGACCCGGCAGATTTTCTTTTAATGTAAAAGGCGGAAGATGTGAAAACTGTCAGGGGGATGGAGTCATAAAAATAGAAATGAATTTTTTACCCGATGTTTTTGTCGAGTGTGAGGAATGTAAAGGTGCAAGATACAATAAAGAAACATTGGAAATAAAATTCAAAGGCATATCAATTTCAGATGTGCTTAATATGAGCGTTGAAGAAGCCATTTTGCATTTTCAAAATATTCCACAAATCTCAAATAAATTAAAAACTCTTTATGATGTAGGACTTGGCTATATAAAATTGGGTCAGAGTTCAACAACACTTTCTGGCGGGGAAGCACAGAGAATAAAATTAACACGTGAGCTTTCAAAAAGAGCTACTGGAAAAACTATTTATTTGCTTGACGAACCAACTACCGGGCTTCATTTTCACGACGTCAAGAAATTAATTGATGTAATTAACAGCTTAGTTGAAAAAGGAAATACTGTAGTTATAATTGAACATAATTTGGATGTTATAAAGTGTGCGGATCATATAATTGACCTTGGGCCCGAAGGCGGGGATTTTGGGGGGCAGATAATTGCAGAAGGAACTCCTGAAGAAGTATCTAACTGTAAAAAAAGCCATACTGGAAAATTCTTAAAACGAATATTTGAAAATTCAAAATAAAATTATTAATTATTATTCTTATTGTTAATTATTTAAATTTAAAATACTTGATTTTTAATTTAAAAATTATTTGAAGTTATTTTAAAGTTATTTTAAACTTTAATTTCACTAAAAAAAGCTTAAAGTGTTAAGATGATTAATCTATCAGTTATTCCAAAAGAACCAGGATGCTACATATATAGGGATATTGAAAAAAATATAATATATGTTGGAAAAGCAAAAAATCTAAAAAAGCGAATCAGTAGTTATTTTAGCAAAAAAAATCACGACACAAAAACTCAAAACTTGGTAAAATCTATTTTTGACATAGAATTTATTGTTACAAATAACGAAATTGAAGCATTGCTTTTAGAAAGCATTTTGATTAAAAAACACTCTCCCAAATATAATATAGATTTAAAGGACTCAAAAAATTATGCTTATATTTACATAAGCGAAGAGAATTTTCCAAGAATTGGGATATCAAGAAATAAATCAGAAAAAGGAAAGTTTTATGGGCCATTTATTTCTGCAAAGGAAAGAGATTATGTTCTTGATATTTTAAAAAAAACTTTTAAAATAAGGTCATGCAAAAATATGCAGAAACGACCATGTCTAAGGCACCATATAAAAAATTGTACTGCACCGTGTACGGGAAATATTGCGTCTAAAAAATACTTGGATCAGATAAAAAAGGCAGAATATATATTAAAAGGAAATATAGAATCTTTAATTTCAAAATTAAAAGATGAAATGATTATTAAATCAAAAAATCTCCAGTTTGAGGAAGCAATATTAATACGGGAAGAAATATCTGCTATTGAAAATCTGAAAACTAAGCAGAACATTAACAGGCAGAAAAATTATGATGAAGATATTATTGCATATATTGAAAAAGATGGGAATATCCATATTATTGTATTTAACGTGTTAAAAGGAACATTATATGATAAAAAATATTTTAAATTTGAATACGTAGAAAATTTCTTTGAAGAATTTTTAATACAATATTATTCCGAAAACCGCCCGCCTTCTGAAATAATAATTTCAGGTTTTCCAAAAGATTTTGAAGACTTTTCAAAGGAATACAATCCAAATGCACTTTTAGAATTTTTATCAAAAAAAAGGGAATCAAAAGTTTCATTTAAAGTACCTAAAAAGGGAGAAAAAAAAGAATTGTTAAATCTTGCAATGAAAAATCTTGAAATCTTGGTTTTAGGAAATGATTTAAAAGTTGAAGCCTTAAAAAACAAATTAATGCTAGAAAATCCTCCAAAAGTTATTGAATGTTTTGATATATCCCATCTTTCCGGAAATTTTACTGTTGCATCGATGGTGCAGTTTAGGGATGGAAAAGCGGACAAAAAAAATTACCGGAGATATAAAATTAAAACAGTTACTGGAATTGATGACTTTAAATCAATTTCTGAAGTTGTTTTTAGGCGCTACAGTAAATTATTAAAAGAAAATTCAAAAATGCCTGATTTAATAATCATTGATGGGGGAAAGGGCCAATTATCCTCTGCATTTTATGAATTAAAAAAGTTAAACTTAAAAATACCCGTAGTATCCATTGCAAAGAGGGAAGAAGAAATTTACGCTCCAGGAACTGAAAACGCCCTTCCAATAACCAAAAATGAAAAAGCGTCATTATTCATTCAGGAGATCCGTGATGAGGCACACCGGTTTGCAATAACATATAACAAACTTTTAAGGAAAAAGGATTTGATAAAATGAGCTTTCCAGAATTTAGATTAAAATCAGATTTTGAGCCAAAGGGGTCTCAACCAAGTGCAATTGATAAACTTGTTTTTGATTTAACTAAAAATCCAGAAAATAGTAAGCAAACTCTTCTTGGAGTGACAGGTTCTGGAAAAACATTTACAATTGCAAATGTTATTGAAAAAGTTAAAAAACCAACTCTTGTAATTGCACATAATAAAACACTTGCAGCACAGCTCTACAATGAGTTTAAGGAATTCTTTCCTGAAAACCGTGTAGAATACTTTGTATCTTACTATGACTACTATCAACCTGAATCATATATTCCACAAAAAGATCAGTATATCGAAAAGGATGCACAAATAAACCCAAAAATTGAACAAATGAGGCTTCGTGCAAGTTCTGCTATTTTATCAAGGCGAGATGTAATTATAGTAGCATCTGTTTCCTGTATTTATGGCCTAGGTAGTCCAAAACTCTTTAAAGAAATGGGTTTTGAGTTAAAAAAAGGCAGTAAAATCAAACGAGCAGAAATTATTGAAAAATTAGTAGATATCCAATATGAGAGAAACGATACAGAACTTGTTTCTGGAAGATTTAGGGTAAAAGGGGATACAATAGATATTATTCCGGGATACCAAGATGAAACTATAAGACTTGAACTTTTTGGCGATGAAATTGATAGAATTTACGAGCTCGACTCAAAAAATATGACTAAAAAACATGAATTAGCTTCTTTTTATATGTATCCTGCAAAGCATTTTGTTACAACGGAAGAAAGTAAGAAAAATGCGATAAAATCTATTTTAAAAGAACTTGATGAATGGCTACCCCACCTTGAAATGCTAAAAGCAAACCGTTTAAAACAGAAAACATTATATGATATTGAAATGATTGAAGAAACGGGAAGCTGTAAGGGCATTGAAAACTATTCCCGACATTTTGAAAATAGGGGTGAAAATGAACCTGCTTATTGCCTTTTAGATTATTTTCCAGATGACTTTTTAATCGTAATTGATGAAAGCCATCAGACAATACCTCAAATTAGAGGGATGTATAAAGGAGACCGTTCACGAAAAAAATCTTTAATAGATTATGGGTTTAGACTCCCAAGTGCATACGATAACCGCCCTTTAAAATTTGAAGAATTTAAAAAATATATGAACAATGTAATTTTTGTGTCTGCAACTCCGGGTGAATATGAACTTGAAAAGTCAAATCAAATCGTTGAACAGATTATTAGGCCCACAGGATTACTTGACCCAAAAGTAGAAATTAGGCCTATTAAAGGACAAGTTGAAGACATTATAAATGAAACTGAAAAGATGGTAAAAAGAGGAGAAAGAGTCCTAATTACAACACTTACAAAACGGTTATCTGAGGAATTAACAGAATATTTGGCTCAAAAAAATGTAAAAGCAAGGTACTTACATTCTGACATTGATACAATTGAAAGAACGGAAATTATAAGAAATTTAAGACTTGGAAAATTTGATTGCCTTGTTGGGATAAATCTATTAAGAGAAGGACTTGACATTCCAGAAGTCGGTTTTGTAGGAATACTTGATGCAGATAAGGAGGGATTTTTAAGAAACGATAAAAGTTTGATTCAGACAATTGGCCGTGCTGCAAGAAATGCAAATTCAAAAGTCGTTCTTTATGCAGATAAAATTACTGATTCAATTCAAAAAGCAGTTTTTGAAACTAAAAGAAGGCGAAAAATTCAGGAAGAGTATAATATAAAGCATGATATTACTCCTAAAACAATTGTAAAGCCAATTAGAGATAAAGTAGTCGATATAGTGGATATAAAACACATTCCAAAATCTGAAATTCCAAATGTAATTGTAGAACTTGAATCTGAAATGTACCTTGCAGCAGAAGCACTGGAATTTGAAAGGGCAATCCAAATAAGGGATAAAATTGCAAAATTGAAGAAAAAGGCAGGTATTGAGCTTTAAATGTATTTGGTTCCAACTGTTAATTAAAACTCTTCATGAATTTTATTTAAATTTAAAAGTATTTTTACATGCCTGTTAATTTCAGACTCAATATTAGATAGTACAATGTCTTGAAATTCTTTTGGGATATTCATATCTAGGTTGGTTCGAAAAAGGTAGTAATCTTGAAATTCCTCTTTTGATACCATTAAATAGTTTTTTATAAGTAATTCATTTAATTCCCCCTTTATAATGTATTCAAGATAATTATTGGCGTACTTTTGATTCTTAAATATTTTAAATTCAAAATTTAATTTTTGATACATGTAAAGAATTTTTTCCAAAACATAAACTTCTTGATGGATTATAGTAAGTATTTCAGGAATTTTTTGAACTATTGAAGGATTTTTTTCGATACAATCTCGAAAACTATTCGAATTTTCAATCAAGTACAGTTCAAAGCTGTATTCATGATCGTATTTTTCCAAAATGCCCACCTTGATAATTAACTATTTTTTTACTTTAAAAGTTAGATACATACAGTAAAAAATTTTAATCGGAAATTAAACACCATTATTAGTAATTTATCTTATTTTTTAAATAAAAAGTTTACTATTTCGGGAAAATTTTAAAAAAATTTAAATTGTGTAAAATAATTTTATGTAAAAAAAAGTAAAACTTTTATAATTTCTATAATTTTTATAATTTTAACATTTTATTGCTTCTTCAGGAGCCCCTAATTTCTTTGGGTGGGGTGCTTTTAATACAAAAAATTCCAACAAATCAGAATTTAAGTTTTGTATCAGCATTTTGGTGTTTATTGGAATACTTAATATTGTTCCTTCCCCATAATTTATCTGTTCTTGCTCTTCAAGCGTGATTGACATTTCCCCACTTACTATAACCAAGTTTACATTTGAATTTGAAATGTGTTTTGGCATGAAATCCCCTTTTGGTAAAATTACATGCCTTATCTGAATATCGTCCGTATTTACAGGCATTTCAACTAATTTTTCATTTGAGTTACCAAATTTTGAAACTTTTTCAATCATTTTCATCACCTTCAAAAATTATAATTTCCATAATATATTTCATTTTTCAGGCATTTTTTTCATTTGATTTTAAAACCGTATTTTGAAAAGTTACTTAGTAAAATTACAATGCCATGAATGAAAAGGTAGTGAAAATTTTTAAGAATGTTCAATTAAGTTACCATCTATTGAAATAATTTTTTTAGTAATGTTTACATCTAAACCAGATAGTGCCTGTGTTACGAGAGTATATAGCGAATTACAACAGGGCACTGACATTATTGCAACAGTTACGTTCGTTATATTGTTTTTTTCAACGATTTGCCTTATTTTTGATGCGTATTCATCAGTTTCATCGAGTTTTGGACAGGCTATTATAAGAACTTTCCCTTTTAAGAGGTTTTCATGAAAATAAGGGTACGAAAACGGTACGCAATCTGCTGAAATTATTAAATCCGCATTTTTAAAATACGAAGCATTTGGACTTAAAAGATGAAGCTGAATTGGCCAGTTCAAAAGTTCAGATTCTGTTTCTTTATTATTAAATGTTTCCATACGTTTTTCTGGCCGTTTGAAACTTATTTCAGACGCACTTGGGCATGACATTCCATGTCCTTTACAGCCCTTATGGGTATTTTCCTTTCCAGTTACTTTTAATGCATCAACAGGACATACGTCTAAACAGGCCCCAAGTCCATCACAGTGTATTTCACGAGTTTTATCCACTATAACTTTACCCGTTTTTTCATCAGGGATAATTATGCTCTCTTCACAAGCAGAAATACATAATCCACATTCTTTAAATCCAAGACATTTTTCAATATCGATATCAATTTTAAAGTTTCCCAAAATAATCACCAAAAATCTTAAATGTTGAATCAATAGAGTCAATTATATAGTAACTTTAAAAAATTAGAATTTAAAGGAATTATTCTAATAAGAGATTCATGTCTTCATTTACAGTCGTTATTCCGTTTAATTTGAATTTTTCAACTAGTAACTTTGCAACGTTTGGCGAAATAAAGTCAGGTAGTGTAGGGCCCAAATGAATATTCTGTATGCCTAAGTAAAGGAGTGCAAGTAACACTGCTACCGCCTTTTGCTCGTACCATGCAATATTATATACAATTGGGAGTTCATTTACGTCGTTTAAACCAAATGCTTCTTTTAACTTAAGAGCAATTACTGCTAAAGAATAACAGTCATTGCACTGTCCTGCATCAAGTATTCTTGGAATTCCGCCAATATCGCCTAAATCAAGCTTATTATACCGGTATTTTGCACATCCTGCTGTCAATATAACCGCATCTTTTGGTAATTTTTTTGCAAAATCAGTATAATATTCTCTAGTCTTGTGTCTTCCATCACAACCTGCCATTACTACAAATTTTTTTATTGCTCCAGACTTTACCGCATCTATAACCTTATCTGCCAATGCCAAAACCTGATTATGTGCAAACCCCCCTACAATTTTTCCGGTTTCAAGCTCCTTTGGAGGTTTACATAATTTTGCATGTTCTATGACTTTTGAAAAGTCTTTTGTACCGTCTTCATTTACAGGTATGGTTTTAACATCAGGATATCCAACAACCCCTGTTACATAAACCCTATTTTTATATTCGTCTGCAGGAGGCACTAAACAGTTTGTAGTCATTACAATTGGCCCGTTAAAAGAATCAAACTCGGTCTTTTGTAAATACCATGAACCGCCATAATTTCCTACAAAATTATCGTATTTTTTAAATGCAGGGTAATAATGTGCCGGAAGCATTTCACTATGAGTATATACATCAATCCCAGTTCCTTTTGTCTGGTTCAAAAGTTGTTCTAAATCCTTTAAATCGTGGCCACTTATAAGAATTCCATGATTATTTTTAACGCCAATATTTACTTCAGTAATTTCTGGATTTCCATATGATTCAGTATTTGCTTTATCAAGTAGCGCCATAGTATCTACAACGTACTTTCCAGTTTCTAAAACAAGAGCAGTTAGTTCTTCAGGAGATTTTAAATCATCTGAAATATCAATTAGGGCTTTTTTTATAAATTTCTGTATTTCTTCATCGTTATATCCTAAAACATTTGCATGGTGTAAATATGCACAAAGCCCCTTTATACCATATAATGTAATTTTCCGAAGGGATCGCATATCTTCGTTTTCGGGAATTTCTAGTGAAATTTCTTTTGATTTTGCTTTTTCTAATATCTCTAAATCATTTTTTGCATCCCAAGTTACAAAATCAGGCAATTCCCCACATTTTTCAGGGGTACAGCCACATTTTGTCCTTAAATCATTTTTAAGTTTTAAACCTTTTTTAATTCTTTCAATTATATACTTATCGTCGAAATTAACGTTTGTAATTGTGGCAAATAGTGAATCTACTATATGGCTATCTATTTCATTGTTTGTTATTCCGGTTTTATTTGAAACGTATGCAATTCCTTTTAAAGTGTATATTAGTACATCTTGAAGGTTTGCAGTATTATCCTTTTTTCCACATACTCCCATTTGAGTACATCCAGTACCTTTGATCGTTTCCTGACATTGGTGGCATAACATTTTTGTAGACCTTTGAATAAAACTCACCTTTTTTAGATTTCCGCATCCTAAATATTAATGGCCATATTACGATATTTCTAATTACTTAGTGTATTTTTAGAAGTATTTTATTTAGAAGCATTTTAAAAACTGACAATTAATTCTGTGTTATTTTGAATATATATAAATTTTTGACCACTTTTTAACAGCTTTTGATATAATTTTTATTAAAAAATGCTAAAAAGATATTAAAAAATAATTAAAAATATTAAAAAATGGTCAAAAATAAATAATTAAAAATAAATATTGGGTTATTAAAAATAGTTAAAAAATAAGTATATTGTCGTAAATTTTTCCGCTGATATTTTGAACCCTTACATAAAAACTCGAAATTAACTTTGAATCCCCTTCAACAACAAAACTTTCTAGTTTTTTATTCTTATTACATGCTGTTTTAACGTAAGAGTGATTCATTGATTTTATTACTTCGTTATACTCAAAATATATATTACTCATTTCTTCCATTATTTCTTTTGAGGGTTCATAAACTACAGTAATAAGTCCATTTACTTTACCTTCAGACTTTAAAGAATTATTTTCAAGTACGTATTTTCTAACGGCATCCCTAATTAATTCACTCCTACTAGAATAATTTTTGGATTTTACAATATTATCAAGTTCATTTAATAAAAATTTTGGAAAAGAAAGGCTTACCCTTTCTACATTAACCATTATTTCACCAAAATAATTAGGTTATTAAAAATAGTAGTATTTTACGTATTATTTTTTAGTTAGATATTTAGTTAAACGGTTTTATCGAGGAATAAGTAAATACCATGATTTTTCGCCATTTTCGCTATATCTTACAGCACAGAATTCGGTTTTTTTATCTTTGATGCTCATTTTATGGTCAAATACTATAAACGGGCGTTTATTTTCAGTTACTTCAGCCCTCATCTGTTTTAGTATGGAATAAAGTCTTTTAAAATATGTTACAGAATCATTCTCGTCAGGTAATATTTCATTATAAACGTTTTTAGTTATGAAAACCGGCTCTATAAATCCTCTTCGTTTTGCATATCTTGAAACGTTTATTACTTCTGATCCTGGTTTTATCAAATTTGAAAAATCTTCCATTTCTGAATTAATATCAAATCCATTATCCATTGGTACCCCTCCCAAAAGGATAAACTACTATATTGTAAACACTTTAATTTAAACATATCGAAAAAAATGCGGTATAAATTAATATTTTTAGTAAATAACTATACAGTTTATGATTTTTACGATAATTTATTAACTAATCGTAAAAATTATATAATTAAAATTTAGTAAATATTAACTTTAATTTTAAATCCGGTTTTAAAAAAATGAAAAAACTATATAATGTACTAGTAACATAATTCTTCGGATTAGAAACTGACTAAAGAATTACATAGGAAATAAACATTATTTAAATTTTACATAGATTCAATAATTTGGAAAGAAAAAAATGGCATCCCAAGACGACATCCTCTATGAATTTTACAATAATGATGGAATACTTTCAACTGATGAATTAAAGAAAATTTCTAAAATACCAAAGGAGGAAAGTATTAGGAGCATTTCAAAAACATTGAATTCTTTAATTCATAAAAAATTAATTGGAAAAGTAAAGGGGCCTAAAAACAGCACTATCTATTTTCTTACAAATCCGTACTACTTCATATGTGACGACGATGAAAGAATCTTACATGAAAAAAATCACTGCTTAAATGTAATAAAGAAGGTTATGGAACATCATGATGGATGTATTGTTTACGAAAGAAAAAATATGGTCATACTAAAGTTTAATGCAACATACCAAATACGTAATCACTTAAAATTAATAAAATCAGTAATAGATACTTTTGGAAACTGTTTAAAGTATGTACTACATGATAATTACATCATAATAACTGGAAAAACGCATTTGGAAATAGATATGTTCAATATCAATCTTTTTTTAAATGAGAAAAAAGAACATATGTTTCAAAAAAGTTTAAAATAAGGGATAATTACTGATATTAAATTTAATAGATAAAAATTAAATGCCATATATCTCATCGGCATCTAATACTTCAGTATCGTGATCTTTTAAAACTTTAATTCCTTTTTCAATATTTTCAGTTCTTAAAATTGCAAGTGCTTTATCGCCCATTGAAAATGCATAGACATAATCGATACTTATATCTTCTTTTGAAAGCATATCAAGGGTTTTTGATAGTGCACCTACTTTATTTGGGATACATATGCATATAACGTCAGTCAGACTTACCGAAAACATGCTTTCTTTTAAAGCAGTTAATGCATCGTCAGGGTTTGAAACAACCATTCTTAAAATTCCGTAGTCTGAAGTATCCGCAATACTTAATGCAGATATATTTATCCCTTCTTTATCCAAAATCTCAGTTACTTCCTTTAATCTTCCAGATTTGTTTTCCAAAAACACAGATAATTGTTTTATAATCATTAAAACCCCTCCTTAAATTTTTCTTTTGTCAATTACCCTTTTAGATTTTCCTTCAGTTCTTTCAATTGTTTTTGGTTCTACCAATTTGATACTTACGCCAATACCAAGTGTACTCTCAATTTTGTGCTTTATTTTTTTTGAAAGCTGTTCTAACATGCTTATTTTATCTGAAAAGAACTGGCCTTCCACTTCAACCCATACTTCAAGAACGTCTAAATTATTTATCCTATCTACTATTAATAAGTAGTGAGGCTTTGTTTCGCTCAGTTCTAAAAGCACACTTTCAATTTGGGAGGGGAACACATTTACGCCCCGAATAATTAACATATCATCGCTTCTTCCAGTACATTTATTCATCCTAACAAGAGTACGTCCGCAATTGCACTTTTCATAGTTTAATGAAGTTAAATCTCTTGTTCGGTATCTTAAAAGAGGCATTCCTTCTTTTGTAACTGTAGTAAATACCAGTTCTCCAACATTGCCTCTGGAAAGAGTTTTTAGTGTAAGCGGATCTACAATTTCAGGAATAAAGTGGTCTTCGTTTACATGGAGTCCTGCTTGAAATTCACATTCACATGCAACACCAGGCCCCATTATTTCGCTTAAACCGTAAATATCAATTGCTTTTAGCCCCAATTTTTTTTCTATTTCCTTTCTCATGTTTTCAGTCCATGGTTCAGCACCGAAAATTCCAACCCTTAAATTAATGTCATCTAATGAAATTTTAGATTCTTCAAGAGCTTCAGCCAAATAAAGTGCGTAAGAAGGTGTACATGCTAAAACAGATGTTTTAAAGTCGCACATTAATTGAATTTGTTTTTGAGTGTTTCCGCCTGAAATTGGAAGTACGGTAGCACCTAAGTTTTCACTGCCATAATGAAGGCCGAGTCCACCGGTAAAAAGGCCGTAACCGTAAGCAATTTGTATAAAATCATTTTTTGAAACCCCTGCTGCACTCATAGACCGTGCAACAACCTCTGCCCACATTGAAATGTCTCTTCTAGTGTAACCTACAACAGTTGGTTTTCCAGTTGTTCCGGATGATGCATGAACTCTTATTATTTCACTCATTGGAACTGCAAATATTCCAAATGGATAATTATCTCTTAAATCTTGTTTTGTAGTAAATGGGAGCTTTGAAAGGTCATCAATTCCACTAATGTCTTCAGGGTAAATAGATAATTCCTGCATTTTTTTCCTGTAAAATGGAACATTATGGTAAATTCGATTTACCGTATCAATAAGACGTTTACTTTGAAGTTCCTTTAATTCTTCCCTATCCATACATTCAATCGTTTCATTCCAAATCATCTTATCCCCTTATTTTAAGCGGTATCCCATTTCAAAAGCATTTAAATTCAATTCCAAAAATTTTTCAGGAACGGTATCTTTAATTGCTTTTATCCATTCATCTTTTTCAATACTGCTATTTTTTGCAAGAACCCCTATTAATGCAACATTTACGGCTTTAATGGTTCCTGCACTTTTTGCAATAGAAAGGGCGTCAACTGGAATGTAATTAATACTTAAATTTTTAAATTTATCATCTAAATCATCAGGATACATCATTTCGCCAGTAATTACAGGCATTGGATTAATTCTTTGAGTATTTACAATTAAGGTGCCGTTTTCTTTTAGATATTCAATATATCTAGCACCTTCAAGCATTTCAAATGCTAAAAGAATATCCGCAGTTCCTTTTTCAACGACTGGTGAATAAACATTATCCCCAAACCTAACGTATGCAATAACGCTTCCACCACGTTGTGACATTCCATGAACTTCTGAAACTTTTACGTCTTTTCCGATATTTTGTGCAAGTGTGCCCAATATTTTAGACGTTAAAACTGCACCTTGCCCTCCAACTGCTGCAATAACGATATTCATTGTTTTACCTCGATATCTATTGCTGAAAACTTACATACATCCTTACAAAGTCCACAGCCAACACATAGTGCGGTATTAATTCTTGCAATTTTTCCATCAAATGAAATTGCAGGACATCCAATTTTTAAACATAGTTTACAGCCATTGCAATTATTTTCGTCTATAACATAAGTTTTAAAATCAAACTTTATTCCCTTTTTAAGTATACAAGGCCTTTTTGTAATTATTAAAGATGGTTCTTCTGCATTTGTTTCTTCTTTTATTACTTTTTCAAGTTCCATTAAGTCGTATGCGTCAACTACCCTTGTTCGCCTAATGCCTATTGATTTTCCAAGTGCTTCAAAATCAATTACCGGCGTATCTTCTCCTGAAAGGGTTTTTCCTGTTGAAGGGTTTTCTTGATGTCCAGTCATTGCAGTTACGGAATTATCCAATATTATAACCGTGCTATGTCCTTTATTATATACTATATCAATTAATCCAGAAACTCCTGAATGCCAAAATGTTGAATCTCCGATAACTGCAACTGATTTTTTAGCAAAATCTATTCCTCGTGCTTGTTCAAACCCGTGTGCCATACCGACACTTGCACCCATACAAATCGTTGTATCGATTGCATTTAATGGTGCAAAGCCACCTAACGTGTAACAGCCTATATCGCCTGCAACATGTAGTTTCAATTTTTTTAGAATATAAAATGGCCCCCTATGGTGACATCCGGGGCATAAAACAGGAGGTCTTTGAGGAAGGCCTTCAAATGGAGGTAAAACTTCTTTTATTTCATTTAAAAGGACTTTTCTCAATATTTCACAGCTTAATTCGCCACTAATTGGAAATACTTCTTTTCCGATTACATTGTAACCCATTGACCTGATTTTTTGTTCAGTTATAGGTTCAAGTTCTTCAAAAACATATACTGTATCGCAAGAATTAATAAACTCGGCTATTTTATTAGTTGGTAAAGGATAAGTCATTCCAAGTTTTAAAAATGATGCATCTAAAACAACATCTTTTGCATAGTTATACGCGACACCGCTTGTAATAATTCCTATTTTTTTACTATTATATTCAATTTCGTTGATAGATATAGATTCAGCCTCTTTTTCAAGATTTAAAAGCCTTTCATCTACCAATACTCTTCTTTTTCGCATATTTATGGGTGCAGAAATATATTTAGAGGGATTATAATCATAAGATTTTAAACCAACTTCATTTCTTTCTTTTAACTCCACGAGGCTTTGTGAATGAGATACCCGCGTACCCAATCTTAAGATTACGGGAGTATCATATTTTTCACTAATTTCAAGACCTAATTTTACATAATCCTTGCATTCTTGACTGTTTGAAGGTTCTAATACGGGGATTTTTGCAAAAATTCCATAATATCTAGTATCCTGCTCGTTCTGAGAGCTATGCATACTAGGGTCATCTGCAACAACAATTAAAAGTCCTGCATTAATTCCAGTATATGATACTGTCATTAAAGGGTCTGCTGCAACGTTTAATCCAACGTGTTTCATTGAAACTACAGTTCTTGCCCCGGCAATTGCAGAACCAATTCCCACTTCAAGAGCAACTTTTTCATTTACTGACCATTGAGATTTTATATCGCTATAATTTGCAATATATTCAGTAACCTCAGTACTCGGGGTTCCAGGGTACGCAGTTGCCACTAAAACGCCTGCTTCATAAGCACCCCTTGCTACTGCCTCATTTCCAAGCATTAACTTTTTCATGTTCAACCTCGGAGGATTATTTACCTAATCAGGTGTTTTGACGTAAAAATAGCAATATAATGTTACAGGTTTGGTCAATAACATTATTTTCTTAGATGGATATAGTATGACTGTTATTTATGCATATTGTATTTTTAAATTATATCCATTTTTTTCGCCTGAAAAATAATAACATTACGGATATCATTAAAGCCATTAAAATTAAAATGTAGTAGTATCCAAAGGGTAATTTTAATTCCGGCATGTTTTCAAAATTCATGCCGTATAATCCTGCGACAAATGATAAAGGTATGAATATCGTCGAAATTATTGTTAAAACCTTCATTACTTCGTTCATATTGTTACTCATTACAGAAAGATGTATTTCTGCAATGCTTGAAGTGTTATCCTTTAAAACATCTATTGTTTCAATTAAATGTACCGTGTGGTCGTAAAGGTCACGTATATATATTAAAGTACCCTTTTCTATAAACTCAAAATCATCCCTACTAAATTTATGAAATATTTCTCTTAAAGGCCCTACTTGCTTTCTTAAAATTACCAAAATCTGCCTTAATCGCCGTATTCTCACGATTTCTTTTGGGTCAATTTCAGAAAAAACTTTTTCGTCACATTTTTCAATTTCATCTTCGATATACGAAATTATCTCAAAATACCGGTCAATAATAGAATCCAGTAACCCGTAAAATAGATAATCCATCTTTTTTGCCCAGATTGACCCTTTTTTATTCTCAATACGTTCTATTAACCTATTTGCTAGCTTGGTATCATTTTCAAAGAATGTTATCAAAACATTTTCTTTTAATACTACACTAAGCTGTTCAGAATCGATATTTTTTGTAAATTTGTTTTGTTCAACGAGACTTGTTACAAAATACTTGTATTTTTCATATACTTCAAATTTTGTCCTTTGAGACGTATTTAATATATCTTCAAGTGTAAGCTTATGAATTTCAAAAATATTCCCCAATGTCTTTAAACCTTCTGGTTCGTGAAATCCGTAGAAAATTATCCAATTTACTCGATTTTTGTCCAAATTTTTAAGTTCATCAATGTTTAAAACTGTATTTTTACTAAATGAACCTTTATCAAAACTTACAAGTACTATTTCAGATTCTTTAGGCCTTACTTCTCCAGTATATATCAATTCACCAGGTGGCGTACCAACTTTTTTAGAATATTGTTTAGTAACTCTTTTCAAAATCTCCCCATAAAATTTCAATTAAATTTCAAATTTAACAGTAATATCAGTTAAACCTAATAGATTAAAATTTGTAAAATAGTGCATTTAAATGTTTTGAAAACGTTTTTTAACTAATTAAAAAAAGAATTAACAGTAAAATTTCCATTTAACCGTTTATAATAAGGTTTTTCAAAAATAACCTCATTTGTAAAATATAAATCTTTATCTTGAATTTTTTTAAGTTTTAACACTATTCAGGTGATATTTGAAAAAAATTCCATATTAATATCAGGTAAAGTTTTTTCTAAAAATAAAGTTACTAACCCATAATCCGGATTTTCATGAACTACAACGCCAAAATAGTTTTCATTATGTTCTTTTTCTGGTAGCAACAATATTAAAAGATTATATTTAAAAGTTACCTCGTAAAAACATTCTCCCTCAACAAAAGACACTACAAAAACCATTTAGCCCGCCTAGCAAATTTAACGCAAAAATATAAACGTAAAATATAAAGTAAATTTTATCATTTATTATTAAAATAATATTCTAAAAAAATGAAAGAATTATAACATAAAAAGTATTTCTGCACTAAATCTTAAAAAATGCGCCCTCATCGGGATTTGAACCCGAGTCCACGGATCCGCAGTCCGCGAGGATATCCTAACTACCCCATGAGGGCATTTTTTTATAATATGGGTTATTTCTTAAAATAACCCTTTTATACTAAAGATATTATCAATATTAATAGTTTTTGGTTCTTACCTGCCTAAAACTTTATTTCCTGTTAGTTACTCCAAGGATTAAAGTAATAGATTAAAATAGTTAAATTTAAAAATAAACTTATTTAAAAGTAAAATTTGATGCTAAGTAAAATTACTCCTTACAAATTTTAACTATTTCTTTTACAAGGTCTTTTTGAATTTTCCCTTCGTTTCTATCTCCTTTAGTGCATGCAGCACCACGAATTCCGACAATATCGCATCCAATTTCTTTTAACATTGGAATTTCTTCTTTTTTAATGGAACCTGCCAAGGCACATTTCATTCCATATTTATGAGTTTCTTCGACAAATTCCTTCAATAAATCAATACTTAAGTGATCAAAAAGAGTTTTACCATCTTTTACCGCAGTGTCAAGCATTGCTACATCGCATCCGGAGTCTCTTGCAATTTTTGGAATAATTAAAGGGTCTACTGCACCAACCCGATAGGCATCAGCATATCCTGCAGCTACAACAATTTTTTTAGGGTCTTCGGATTTCACTGCATTTGAAACGTTTTTCATGACGTCTACTGCTTCTTGGTAAGACCTTGTACCGTAAAGCCCTATTTTTATGTAATCTGCCCCACTTATAGTTGCACCCAATGCTGCAAGCGTAACTGTTCCGGGCTTATAATGTACATCCCCGATTGCTGCACTTACCAACATACCGTTAGGTGTTGCACTTCTTATTTCTTTAATTACCCATGGAAAATTTGCACCAAGGGAGCCTTCAGGCGGATTTTTAACGTCGATAATGTCTGCACCACCATTTATTGCTTCATAAGCTTCAGCTACATCTTTAGGACTTACCAATAATATCACAATTTCACCCAATTATTTCAAAATGCCTAACCTAAGGTTATAAATATGTATTCTTATTTATTGTATCTGGTTTATATTATCCAAAATTATTTAATGTATAAAAATTTAACGATTTGTATGCCGTATTTGTATGCAATATATTACTTCTAAAAATTTAATTTAAAAATAATTTAAAAATAAAGTTACGGGCCCCCGAGAATGCATTTAATCAGGTGTTAAGATGGAAGTCCCCCTTGCAATAGGGTATATATCCCTATTATTTATAATCGGATCATTTATCGCCAAAATAGCAGAGCGTATCGGCATTCCGGATATTCCCCTACTTTTACTAACTGGTTTAATTATCGGTCCAGTATTTGGCATAATTCCTACCAATTATGCCCAACTGCTCTTTTCGTTTGTTGGAACGATTGGACTTATAATTGTTTTATTAGTTGGAGCTTTTGAAATGAGATGGATTGTTTTAAAAAGGGTTTTAAGTACTGTTTTAAAACTGGATACCGTCGCACTAGTTATTTCATTGTTAGTTTCGGGATTTATATTCAACTTAGTTTATGGAATTCCATTTGTTTGCCCGATAGGGTATGTTTTTGGTGCCGTAAACTGCTCTACTGATCCTGCAACACTAATTCCCGTATTTTCAAATTCAGACATAGACCCAAAAATTGCAGTAACTTTGGAAGCTGAAAGTGTATTTAACGACCCGTTAGGTATTGTTGCAACGTCTCTTAGTCTTTCTACACTTGGACTTTCAAAAAGTTTAAATCCGTTTATTGATTTTATAACGTTATCTTTTGGAGGGATTCTTTTAGGGCTTTTTGGAGGAAAGTTATTTGAAATTATTGTTTCAAAAGAAGAATTTGGTGAGTATATTGCACCGTTTGGCGTAGGGGCTGCAATGGCAATATGGTATATCGGGGAAGAAATCTTTCCAACGTTTTTTGGCCATGGTTTAAGTGGCTACATGGCAATTGCAATAATGGGTATATATATTGGAAACGTCCTTACAAAAAAACCTAATAAGTCTAAAGAAATGCATAAAATGGCAGAATTCTGTACTGATTTATCCTCCCTTACAAGAATTTTGATATTTGTATTTTTAGGTGCAAGTATCAGTATGTCCCTTTTAAAGGGTTTTGGACTATTTGGGCTTTTATGTGCAGTCGGTTCAGTATTTATTGCACGACCTTTAGGCGTATTTATAGCAACTGCAATTCCCCCTGTAAATTCCTTAAAAGAAAGAATATATTTTGCACTCGAAGGGCCTAGGGGCGTTGTTCCAGCAGCACTGGCTGCAATGATCTATTCAGAAATAATGGCTAATCCAGATGCAATACCTGTGTCTGTTTCAAATTACATGCCTCCAGAAACGATTGCAGGGTCAATACTTGTTGCAACGTTCCTTACAATATTTTTAAGTGTCGTAGTTGAGGCTTCGTGGGCATACCCATTAGCAAACAAACTTTTTAAATAATTTGGTGATTTCATGGATAAACACGAAAAGCAAAAAATTAAGAAAATTTGTGTGATAGGGCTTGGATATATAGGACTTCCAACTGCATCAATGCTTGCAAACCACGGTTACGAAGTAATTGGGGTAGATATTAGTGAAAAAAGAGTAAACGAAATTAAAAATGGGGACTTTAAAATTGAAGAACCAGGGCTCTTAACTCTTTTAAAAGGAGCAATTAATTCAAAAAATCTAAATGTAAAAACTAAAGCAGAAAAAGCCGATGCATTTATTATTTGCGTTCCAACCCCTGCAATAGGTTGCGATGACGGTTCAAAAAAATGCGATTTAAGCTATGTTTTAGATGCTGTTAATTCAATCTTACCATATATTGATGAAGGAAACCTGATTGTAATTGAAAGCACAATCCCACCTGAAACAACTCAAAAAATTTATGATATCATTGATAAAAAAGTATATGTTGCCCACTGCCCTGAAAGAGTTCTTCCCGGAAAAATATTAAAAGAACTCGTTGAAAATGACCGGATAATCGGTGGAATTAATAAAAAATCTGCGGAAATGGCAAAAGAAATTTATAAATCTTTTGTAGAAGGGAAAATTTACATAACTGATTCAAATACTGCGGAAATGGTAAAATTAATGGAAAATACGTATCGAGATATTAATATCGCTCTTGCAAATGAATTTGCAAAAATCTGCGATGAAATAGGTGTAAATGTATGGGATGCGATAAAAATTGCAAATAAGCACCCTAGAGTAAATATTTTAAACCCTGGCCCGGGGGTTGGAGGGCATTGCATAAGTATTGACCCATGGTTTATTGTTGAAAAAACCAATAATGCAAAATTTATTCGATCAGCAAGGGAATTGAATGACAAAATGCCTTATTACGTGTGTAATATGATAATATCCGAATTAAAGAATTTAAACATTGAAAAACCAAAAGTTACCGTATTTGGTGCAACATACAAGGGAAATGTTGAAGATACTAGAGAAAGTCCCTCAAAAAAAGTTATAGATGCACTTGCTGAAAAAAATATTCCAGTTTCAACTTATGACCCTCATGCGAATTCTTTTGAATACGAACTACACTCCCTTGAAGATAGCATTGTTAATTCAGACTGTATTGTAGTATTAACTGACCATAATGAATTTAAAAGCTTTAAAAAGGAAGAAATAGATGAAATATCTAAAAAACTTAAAAATAAGCTCATAATTGACACTAAGAATATATTAAATCATAACCTTTGGAAAAAAGCAGGATTTAAAATAAAACTGCTCGGTAATGGGGCTTGGTGACTAAATGTTAAAAATAGGGATAATCCTTGGAACTCGACCCGAGATAATTAAAATGTCCCCCTTAATTCGGGGACTACAAAATAAAAATTCTTTTTTAATTCATACGAATCAACATTATTCTGAAAATATGGATAAAATCTTTTTTGAAGAATTAAATTTAAAAAGACCGGATTATAATTTAAATATAGGGTCAAGTAGTCATGGAAATCAGACCGGAAGGATGTTAGTTGAAATTGAAAAGGTTTTACTAAACGAAAAACCCGATATAGTACTTGTCCAAGGTGACACAAACACGGTTTTAGCGGGAGCCCTTGCAGCTTCTAAATTAAATATAAAAATAGCACATATTGAAGCAGGACTTAGAAGTTTTGATAGAAAAATGCCTGAAGAGACTAATCGTGTTTTGACAGACCATATTTCACACTATCTATTTGCACCAACTGAAATTGCAAAAAAAAATATTTTAAGAGAAGGAATACTTGAAAAAAATATATTTGTTGTTGGAAATACCATTGTTGATGCAACTGTTCAAAACTTAAAAATTGCGGAACAAAATAAAGATATTTGCACTTTTTTATCAAATTTAACAGGAAATAATGAATATTTTTTATTAACATTACATCGGGCAGAAAATACAGATAGTGTTGAAAATCTATCAAAACTTGTATTTGCAATAACTCAAATCGTTAAAAAATATCAAAAACAAATTATTTTTCCAGTGCATCCTAGGACGAAAAAAAAATTAATTGAGTTTGGACTTTTTAACGATTTATCAAAAAATAACTTGGTAAAAGTGATTGAACCTATAGGATACCTTGAATTTTTAATGCTTGAAAAAAATGCTCGTTTAATAATTACAGATAGTGGTGGCGTTCAAGAAGAAGCTTGTATTTTAAATGTTCCCTGTGTAACTTTAAGGGAAAATACTGAACGGCCAGAAACTATTTTGGTAAACTCAAACATCCTTTCAGGATGTGAACCTGAAAAAATCCTTAATTCCATTGATTTTATGCTAAATAACAATAATACTTGGGAAAATCCGTTTGGAAAAGGGAATTCTGGAGAAAAAATTATTGAGATACTTTTAAATAAATAAAAATATAATAATGATTTGCCCATATGGGTAAATTATTTTATATATTATGTTAATTTACATATTGATGAAATTTAATAAAGCCAGATGGTGAAAAGCATGTCAGATGAATGCTCTGGAAAATGTGACTCTTGTGAATCTACTTCGTCATGTTCGGATACAAAGAAAATGATGGAACAGCAAAACGCAGAAATAAGGGAAAAAATGTCCAAAATTAAGTATAAAATAGCAGTAATTAGCGGAAAAGGGGGCGTTGGTAAATCAACAGTTACTGTAAACCTTGCTGCAACCCTTAATATGATGGGAAAATCCGTTGGAGTACTGGATGGAGATATTCACGGCCCCAATATTCCGCAAATGCTGGGAGTTTCTGAAATTCAACCCTTAGCTGATGAAAATGGAATTTATCCCGTATTATCACCACAAGGAATCAGAACAATGTCGATAGGGTACTTCCTACCCGATGTAAATACTCCAATAATATGGAGGGGCCCAAAAGCAAGTGGTGCCGTTAGACAGTTTTTAAGTGATGTTAATTGGGGCGATCTTGATTTTTTATTAATAGATACCCCCCCAGGGTCTGGAGATATTCAATTGACTACATTACAGTCGATTCCAGATATTGACGGGATTATAATAGTTACTACCCCAGAAGAAGTTTCTGTTCTTGATGCTAGAAAATCAGTATCTACTGCAAATACTCTTGAAATTCCAATAATTGGGCTTATTGAAAACATGGGCGGTTTTGTATGTCCAGAATGCGATAAAGTAATTGATGTATTTGGAAAAGGCGGTGGAGAAAAAGCTGCAAAAGAATTAGACGTTTACTTCCTTGGAAGAATCCCGCTTGATGTAAAAGCAAGAGTTGCATCAGATAGGGGGATTCCAATGGTTACATTAGACTGTAAGGCTTCAGAAGAATTCAAAAAAGTTGTTGGGCAAGTCCTTGAAAGAATACCGAAGAAATAATTAGAAAATAATTAAATCTTCTTTTTAAATTTTTTAAAAGTATTATTGAATAAAAAATAGTTATTAAAATTGGTGTTTTAATGCTTCCAAACAAAAAAGCTATTGATTTAATCAAAATTTACATGGAAAAAGAGTATAGTTTAGAAAATTTTTCAAGCTTAATTGATGAACTTATTAAAAAAGATTTACTCGTAAAAACGGATGATGAAACATTTACTATTCGTTCAGAAGACCCAGATGAACTGATGCACTCTAAAGTTGGCGCACTTGTTGAAAGTATTTCAAAATTTGTAATTCCTTCAAATTTAAAGGAGATAAAAAGCCCAAATATCCTCGATTTATGTAGTGGAATCGGATATAATGCAGTTTCCGCACTTCATAAAAATATTGATTCAAACGTAGATATGGTTGAATTTAGTAAAGAAATGTTATTTTTATCACTTGCACTATATATCCCAATTAAAGAGCATGAACTTATTAAAGAATCAATTTTAAATTTTTTTAAGGGAAAAACGGGGGGAAAAATAAGAATTTTTAATGAAGATGCAAGGGTTACTTTAAAAAGAACATCTCTTAAAACTTATGACGTTGTATTTCATGATGCATTTTCACCATTAAAAGACCCTGTTTTATATACTGTTGACTTTTTAAAGTTAATATATAACATAATGAATGATTCAGGTGTTTTAATATCATATTCGTCCTCAATTCCGTTTAGAAGTGCACTTGTTGAATCAGGCTTTATAATTTCAGAAGGCCCTTCAATCGGAAGGAAAAGAGGGGCAACAATTGCATATAAAAATCCAGATAAAAAACAGATATCTACATTAGTAAGAATTCCCGATTCAGATGAAAGATTAATTGCATTATCAACTGTGGGAATTCCATATTCAGATAAAAATTTGGACTTAACTTCCGAAAAAATCATTGAAAATAGGGAAATAAAGCGTGAAGAATTAAAAAACAAGCTTGGAGATAAATATTATACTACAAAAAAGATAAAGCTTGGAAAAATAGATGAAAAACTTTTAAAAATTCAAGAATATGGAAATAATTCATCAGAAATTATTAAAAAAATGAAAAGTGCATATTTTTAGGATTTTAACATCGTTTAGAATATTCAATTGCAGCATCAATAATATACTGAGTAATGTTTGTATCGGAAACTCTTGAAAGTCCTTCCCATGAAGGGCATGCATTTACTTCAATTACTTTTAAACCGTCAGAACTTTCCATAACATCAACTCCTGCATAAACGAGTCCAAGTGCATCTTTTGCAGCTAAAACGAGTTTACTTAATTCTTCAGATACTTCACACTTTTCTGCAACCCCGTTTTGATGAATATTGGTAATCCAGCTGTCTGACTTTCGATACATTGCTGAAACTACTTTATCTCCAACAGCAAATGCCCTTATATCCCTATAAACATTATTTGGATTTGTTACAAATTCCTGAAGATAAATTACCCCATTATTACTTTTAAAGGTGTTTAAAGCTTTTAATTTAGCAACGGTAGACCTACCCTTAACCCGTACAAGTCCTCGTCCCTGACTTCCAAAAAGAGGTTTTAGTACAACATCTTCAAATTTTTCAGCAGCAATTAACGCTTTATTTACGTCTTCAGAAATAATCGTTTTTGGATGGGGTATCTTATTTACCTCCATTAAAAAAGAAGTTCTAAATTTATTTCCTGCATTTTCAATACCGTCCATTGGATTTATTATTGGAACGTAATTTTCAAGATATTTTAGCGTGTCAAACCTGTGAAACATCTCTACGCCGTCACCGATATTCCTAATAAATGCACACTCTAAATCAGTAATGTTTCGGTTATTATGTTCAAATTTTACGTCAGACGCAATCGATGAAACTATCTTTGAGGGCTGAATAAAAACTGGGTCAATATCATTTTTTTCCATCTTGCTTTTTAATTCATCAGTAACCCAGTCTCGTTCTTCGGAAATTATTCCCATTTTCATATTAACACCACAAATGTAATTTAGTCACTATTAAATAGTTTAAATTTCTGAAATTATTTTTTTTATTTTAACATTTAAGGGCGTTGGATTGTGAAATGCTTTCGCCATTTCTGCCTTTACACCATTATC
Organism: Methanococcus vannielii SB; assembly: GCF_000017165.1. NCBI lineage: Archaea > Methanobacteriati > Methanobacteriota > Methanococci > Methanococcales > Methanococcaceae > Methanococcus > Methanococcus vannielii. The sequence continues at coordinate 1,595,237 of NC_009634.1, read as the reverse complement.
TGACAATATTTTAACTAGTTCATTCTCAAAATCTTTTCCAAATACTATTGCAGATGCATCAATATTATAGACCATTTTATATGTTATAATGTAATTAACTGCTGCATCATTATGTGCAAAACCAAAAATATAGTCTACGGGGATTTTTTCTTTCAATCCTTCATCAATTGATTGAAAACCCACTCCTTTAAGGTAGTATTTTTCAGGATCTGCTGATTCGATAAGTTTTAAGGCCGCAGGATTTGCAGAAACTACTATTTCATGTCCTTTGTTTTTTAAAAGGCTTAAAAGGTTCATAAATGAAGGAATTAAAACTGGGGGCTCAGGACATCCTAAAATTATCATTATTTTCAAAAGTACCACCAAAACATATTACGGTAATCTACATTTACGGGTGAAGGATATTAATATTTTCCGATTTTTTTAGGCAAATATTTTTAACTATTATATTTTAGCATATTTTTAAATTATTTTTAAATTAGTTTATATATTATTATATACGTATAATATTATAAATATGGGATATACTTTTACAATAAAATATAGTTTAATGATTCGCACTTAAAAACGAGAGGAACTATGGATCCTGAAACCGAAATTTCAAACATGGAATCTGCAATCTTAGGCCTATTAATTGAAAAACCGATGTACGGTTATGAAATTGAAAAAAAAATTGACGAACGAAATATGAGACAATGGACAGAAGTTGCATTTTCTTCAATATACTACGTCCTAAAAAAGTTAGAAGAAAAAAAACTTGTTGAAAGTAAAACTACAAGCAAAAACGGCAGAACAAGAAAAATTTATTACTCGACGGATTTGGGTCATTTAGTAATGAAAAATAAAGTAAAATCCCTCCTTTCTAATAATGAAAAACTAATTTCAGGTTTTGACCTTGGACTAAGTAATCTTTGGATGTTATCTCGTGAAGAGGCCATTGAAACTTTTGAAAAATATATTATTTCAGTTGAAAACAGTATTTCTACATTTAACGACGTTAAAAAACGAATTGAATCTGAAAATCTCCCCAATTATATATTAGAGCTTCCAAAAAGGAGTTTAATGCACCTAAATTTGGAAAAAGAATTTGCTATAGAATTTAAAAAAAAATTAGAATATGACAATAAATTAATGTAAAATATATTATTGTGATAAATATGGTTTATAAAAGTGAATTTTTAGGAATTGAGCCCGTAAAGACGTTACTTATAAAATTATCCATTCCAGCTATAATTGGTATGCTTATTATGGCACTTTATAACGTAGTTGACGGGTTTTTTATAGGTAGATGGGTTGGAACACTTGCATTTACAGGAGTTTCATTAATATTCCCATTTCAAATGGTAGTACTTGCTTTTGGAATTACTTTCGGAATTGGGGGTGCATCAATTTTATCAAGAAAACTTGGTGAAGGCAATTTAAAAATTGCAAAAAAAGCTGCTGGAAATTCAATCAGTATGGTGTTAATTTTATCGTTATTAATAACAACACTAGGAATTTTATTTGCAGTTCCAATTTTAAATCTTTTAGGGGCTTCTGTTGAGGTATTTCCTTACGCTAAAGATTATTATTTAATAATTCTCTATGGGACAATATTTAATAGCTACTTAATTGTTGCAAACAACCTTGTTCGCGCAGAAGGATTGGCAAAAATTGCAATGTTTGGAATGGTTTTTCCAGCGGTTTTAAACACAATGCTTGATGTACTTTTTATTATCGGATTAAACATGGGTGTAAAAGGGGCTGCAATTGCAACCGTGATTTCACAAGTTGTCGGCGTAATTTATCTTACGTATTACCAGCTTGGGAAGCATACTAGTATTAAATACAAGGTTAATGATTTTTTAATTGATATAAAAACATGCGTAGAGATAATACTTATAGGTGCATCCGAATTTGCAAGAACTATCATGAGTAGCGTTCTTTTAGTACTTGGAAACAATTTACTTGGATTTTATGGCGGGGACATTGCAATTGCAATCTTTGGCGTAGTAAATCGAATTGCAATGCTTTTATTTATGCCAGTACACGGGATAGTTCAAGGACTTCAGCCTATTGTTGGATATAACTATGGGAAAGGAAATTTAAAAAGAGTTAGTGAAGCAGTGAAACTTGCGTTAATCTCGACTACAAGTCTTTGTTTCTTGGGCTTTATCTTCATAATAGCATTTCCAGAGCAATTTATCAGGATATTCATAACAGATAGTGAGGTAATCTCAAAGGGAATACTCCCAATAAGGATATTTTTCGGATTTTCATTCTTAATAGGGGCCCAAATGGTAATTAGCGGATTATATCAATCACTTGGAAAAGCATTACCTGCATTTGTTCTTTCCTGTGCAAGGCAGACTTTATTTTTAATTCCCCCAATGATTATTCTTCCAATGTATATCGGGTTAAATGGAATATGGCTCGCAATACCGTTAGGCGACTTTTTAGGGTTTTTACTTTCAGTAGGGCTCATATATATTGATAGAAAAATGCTAAACCTTTCATTTTAATTTTTAAAAAATTACCAGAATTTTAATTTTGAAAGGATACCTTTTTTTTCCCCTTCTTTTTTAGTTTTCTCATGAGAATCAATATACTGATTCATTGGAACCTTTAATACGTGTGTTCCATAGCAGGGTTTTGTATATGGAAAAATTATAAAATCTTCTTCATAACCAACTGGAATTGGAGGGACTCCAATTAGCATTACTCCTTCTAAAATTTCATCACCAGGATTAAATTCACGGATATTTTTATAGTGCTGTTTTATATAATCACTGCATTCCTTAAAAGAACCTTTTAAGAGAGTTTCGTGACTATAATTGTCGATGCATGACATGTATTTCACCAAAAAATAAATTATTCCATGTATATTGCAGGCTTATAGGGAATTGCAAATTTCTTTTTGCCATTAAAGTCTTCCCCGCCAATAATTACATTGCATTCAAATTCCTTTTCAATAAATGTTTTAGCATTTTCAAGTATTTCTACTTCAGCTATTGCTTTCTTAACGCCAACTTTCATTAAATCGTTAATTAATTTCATGACGTCTTTTCCATGTCTTTTAAACCTTTCTTCTTTCATTACGATGGGGATTAACTCTTTAACGTTTTTTTCACTGTTTTTATTCATAAATTCAAGAAGTTCATATTTCCAATCGTCTGCAGTATATAAATACATTTTTTCAGGATTTATTTTTGCAACATTTTTGATATTTCGTATATCTTCCATTGTAAACCGGATAAATTCCTCCCCTAATTCCAACTCTTCATTAATATATTCTATTTTAACATTTGGGAATATTTCTTTCGAAATAAATCCATTATGTCCCAATAGTTCCCATATTTCTTCGCAAAGGTGGGGCGTTACAGGAGAAAGTAACTTAGTCCATATTTCAACGACTTCTTTTAAAACGCCATTGTTATCCCCACCTCTTCTTTTGTACCATCTTAAATCATTTATTAACTCGTAAAACATGAGTCCGATTTTTCTTAAATGGAACTCTTCATAAGCTTTTTCTGCAAAATTAATTGAAGAATGGGTTTTATGTAATAACCATTTATCAATTATTGAAAGTTCTTTTTCGATAATCCCTTCTTTAGTTACTAAAACTGCAAGTTCATAAAGTTTTATTAAATTATCTCTTGCCTTTTCCATTTCTTTAAATTTAACATCTGCATCCTGCGGAAGTTCGGCACATGTTGTAATATAAAATCTTGCTACATCTGCCCCAAAAGTTTCAGAAACTTCTAAAACGGGCAAAACTGGCCCCTTTGACTTTGAAAGTTTTTTGCCTTCAATTGTAACATAGCCATTTATTTCAATCCCTCTTGGCCAGTGTTCCTTTTTAAATAGTGCTACATGGTTAAATATCATAAATGATAGGTGATTTGGAATTAAATCTTTTGCAGAACATCTCCAATCAAGAGGGTAGAAATATAAGAATTCTTTTCTCATTTCTTCAATTATTTCGATTGAAACTTCTGATACATTAGAAATTTCAGCTAAATTTCCATTTCCTGAGAAGACGTATTCAAATAATTCAGAGGTAAGTTGATTTTCATTTATTCCCGCATTTATAAATCTTGCAATTGTATAATATGCCATGTAGATTGTACTGTCAGATAATGACTCAATCATCCAGTTTGTATCAAATGGTAACTTGGTTCCAAGTCCTTTTCTCCTTGCACAGGCCTTATCCTTCATCCAGTCGATTTTGTTGTGAAATTCATGCCGTAAATTTTCAGGTGCAAATTCCATGCTATCAATGCACTCATGTGCAAGTCTTTTCCAATTTTCGTCAGAATAAGTAATAAACCACTGTCCTTTAACAGTTTTTATAATGCACTTTTCACCGCATCTACATACAACTTTTGGTTCTGAAAATTCGTACATTATTTCAGAAATGCCGAAATTCATGTAATCCTTTATTAATTTTTCTTTAATATCCTTTACAGAAGTTCCTTTGTATTCTGGACAGTTTTCGTTCAATTTACCCTTGTGAAATTCATCCTTATAGATTTTACTTGTTGCTTCCTCTAACAGGGCCTCATCTTTTTGATTTTTTATATTCATCTTTTCTACAATTTCTTTTGCAGGGTATTTACCGTATCCTTCAATTTCGATTAATGAAATAAGCCCTACTTCTTCAACTTTTTCTAAATCCCTTAATGCAACGTAATCGTATGGTGCATGAGCTGGAACACTCATTACACAACCTGTTCCAATATTCATTTCAACGAATTCTGCTGGAAAAATTGGAACTTTTAAGTTTGTAACTGGATTTTTAATTTTTAAGCCAATTAATTCGCTTCCCTTAAATTCTTTTAAAATTTTAATGTTTTTGTCTTGTTCTTTTAATTTATCTGCACATTCTTTTCCAACAATCCATAACCCGTTGTACTTTAAATCTACATCTTCACTGTCTAATTTTTGGATTTCATCATAAACTTCCGCTAAAACATAAATTTCATCTGGATTTACCCATGCATTGGTTACCCCAAATACGGTTTCTGGCCTTAATGTTGCCATTGGAATAATTACATCTTTTTCATCAAACGTAGATGTAAATTTAATTAAATTGTATTCAACTGTTGTTGATTCTTCGCCGTGAAGTAAATCATGATCCTCTACTGGATTTTCACATTTTGGACAGTACCTTACAGGGTGAGAGCCTTTTTTAATAAGTCCAAGGTCTTTTAACTTATAAAACTGCCACTCTATGAATTTACTAAATACCTTATCATCAGTTTTAAAATTTCTTCTCCAATCAAGAGAAAATCCCATTTTTTTAAATGCATCTGTTGCTTTTTTTGAAAAACATTCAACAATTGCTTCAGGAGTATCTAGTTTTAAAAGTTCATCCATTGGAATATTGTGTAAATTAGTATATGCCCAGATTATATCCTCTTTTTTTTCTTTTATCTGGTTTGCTAACCCTAAAATTGGAGTTCCAGTAACATGAAACCCAAAAGTCCATAGAACATTTTTATTTTTCATTCTCTGGTACCTTGCAATGGTTTCAGGGATTGTAAATGTTCTTAAATGTCCTGCATGTAAAACCCCATTAAGATAAGGAAATGCTGCAGAAATAAAGAATTTTTCACGATTATCATGTTTTGTTTCAAAAATTTTTGATTCATCCCATTTTCTTTGCCATTTATCCATTATTTGGATTAAATCAATTGATTTAAAAGAAGTTTCCATGTTTTCAACCATAATTTCACTCCCATAATTTAAAACGCCCGTTTAATAGGATTTTTTAATAACAATATCATAACGATATCAAATGTATATTACAATTATGCGATAAGTCTATTTTGCCAATATGTGTGATATTACTAAATATCTCTGCTAGTTATTGACTCGTCAATAAATACTACTAGAATAATAGTTAAGATTGGGAATAGAGATATTTCAATTATACTTTCAAAATCAAATGTGCCAAACAATATCAATTTAGCTAATATTTTCACAAATTATATAAATATATTTTATAAATAAACTCATGGTTAACATGCGAAATTATTTTAACAGTTATTTTATCTTTTTAGAGGTTATAAGTAATATTATAATCAATAATCTACAAAACTACAAATATCCTTTGAATCGGCATGTGCGTTCATTATGTATTAATTATGTACTTATATACTATTTATGGTGAAAAAATGGAATTTTCAGAATGGTACAGCGAAATTTTAGAAAAGGCTGGAATTTACGATTTGAGGTACCCTATAAAAGGATGCGGTGTTTATTTACCTTATGGTTTCAAAATCAGACGTTATTCATTTGAAATTCTAAGAAAGTTGTTAGATGACACGAACCATGATGAAACACTATTTCCAATGCTAATTCCTGAAAACTTGCTTGCAAAAGAAGGAGAACATATTAAAGGGTTTGAAGATGAAGTATACTGGGTAACCCATGGTGGAAAAAGCCCTTTAGAAATAAAACTCGCTTTAAGGCCAACTTCTGAAACTACGATGTACTACATGATGAAACAGTGGATTAAAGTTCATACTGATCTTCCAATGAAACTATATCAAGTTGTGAACACTTTTAGATATGAAACAAAACATACTCGACCATTAATTAGATTAAGAGAAATAATGAGTTTTAAAGAGGCCCATACAGCCCATTCAACCCAGGACGACTGTAACAAGCAGATAAAAGAAGCTATTGAAATATATGGCAAATTTTTTGATGAAATATGTATCCCAGTCATTATTTCAAAAAGACCCGAATGGGATAAGTTTCCCGGTGCAGACTACACAATGGCGTTTGATACAATTTTCCCAGATGGAAAAACGATGCAGATTGGAACGGTTCATAATTTGGGCCAAAATTTTGCAAAGACGTTTGAACTCGAATTTGAAACTCCTGACGGAAATAAAGACTATGCCTACCAAACCTGCTATGGAATATCTGATAGGGCGATTGCATCATTAATTGCAATTCATGGGGATGAAAAAGGACTTGTAATTCCAATAGATGTTGCACCAATTCAGATTGTACTTATTCCATTACTATTTAAAGGAAAAGAAGAAATTGTAATTGAAAAAATTAAAGAATTAAGTAAAATTTTAAAAACAAAATACCGAGTTCATGTTGATGATAGAGACATTCGCCCAGGCCGAAAATATAACGACTGGGAGATAAAAGGAGTTCCTTTAAGGATTGAAATTGGCCCACGAGATATTGAAGAAGGAAAGGCAGTTATTGTTAGAAGAGATAATGGCCAAAAAATGACGGTTGAAGCTTTTAACATTTTAAACGAAGTAGAAAAAACCTTTGAAGATTATAAGGCTAGTTTATTACAAAAAGCGACTGAAAAACTTGAAAAATACATAACCGTAATAGAAAACGATAAAAAAGACCTTTTATTACTTTCAGAAAAGGTAAAATTTGCTCTTTCTGAAAGTAAAGGCATTATACTCGTCCCATACATTGAATCAATCTATAATGAGGAATTTGAAGGGTTAATTGATGCATCCGTACTTGGATTAACTACTTACAATGGTAAAGAGTACATCTCAATTGCAAGAACTTACTAAATGTTTTTAAATTAAATTCATTGTTTTCTAAATACTACTATTTCTTTTATTTTTAAAACCGTAGACTATATAAAGAATATATTATAAATTGATTTATATTAAATGGTGATACGATGATATCAGGCAGCGAATACCATAAGGAATACATGAAAGGAACAACTACCGTAGGATTAATTTGTGAAGATGGCGTTGTTTTAGCTACTGACAAAAGAGCTACAATGGGTAACCTCATTGCTGACAAAGAAGCGAAAAAGTTATATAAGATTGATGACTACATAGCAATGACTATAGCTGGAAGTGTAGGGGATGCCCAATCACTCATCAGGTTGCTTTCTGCGGAAGCTAAAATATACAAGATGAGAACTGGAAATAACATGACTCCACTTTCCTGTACTACGTTAACAAGTAATGTCTTACATGGTAACAGGCATTATCCTCTTTTAACACAATTAATAATTGGTGGATACGACCTTATCAATGGACCAAAATTGTTTTCACTCGACCCTGTTGGAGGCATTAATGAAGAATCTTCATTTACGGCCACAGGTTCAGGTTCACCTACTGCTTACGGAGTACTTGAAGCAGAGTATAAATCCGAAATCAACATTGAAAAAGGCTTACTTATTGCAGTAAAAGCCCTTATATCCGCAATGCAAAGAGATGCATACTCTGGAAACGGAATTTCGTTAGCAAAGATAGATAAAACTGGAGTAACATTATATTCTGATGAAGAAATTGAAAACTTGGTAAAAAAAGTAACTAAAAAGAAATAACTACTTAAACGTACTATTTTTATAGTACAATATCAATTACAATTATTGAAAAGGATTCTTTTCAAATTTTTTTTATGATTTTAAAACATCAAACAATTTTATAGGCGTTTTCCGAATTTAAACACAATACTACATAGGAGGGACTATTTTGTCAGCGGAAGATATATTAAACGAGATAAAGGCTGAAGTTATACGCAAAGCCCCAGGAAATGCGGTAATTACGGATGTCGAATTTGAAGGTTCAGAAGTAGTAATTTATGCAAAAAATCCAGAACTTTTTTCAAACAGTATTATAAAAGAATTTGCAAGGGATTTTAGAAAAAGGCTTGCAATAAGGCCTGATCCTTCTGTTTTAGTCGAACCTGAAGTCGCAAAAGAGCAGATTTTAAAGATAGTTCCTGAAGATGCTGAAGTTACAAACTGCGTGTTTGATGCAAATACTGGCGAAGTAATTATCGAATCAAAAAAACCGGGACTTGTAATTGGAAAAGAAGGCTCAACCCTTGAAGATATTAAAAAAGCAATTCAATGGGCCCCAAAACCAGTTAGGACTCCACCAATTCCATCAGATACTATTAAAGCCATTAGGGCTACAATGTATCGTGAAAGAACGGATGTAAAAGATATTTTAAGGAGAATTGGAAGAAGAATACATAGGGATGTACGATTGAGAGACGATTCATGGATTAGAACTTCTTTTTTAGGCGGGAGTAGGGAAGTTGGAAGAACATGTATCTACCACCAAACTCCGGAAAGTAGAATTTTAGTGGATTGCGGTATTAACATTGCAGTAGATGACGAAAAAGCTTTTCCACATTTTGATGCGCCGGAATTTTCAATTGATGAAATCGATGCTGTTGTTGTAACTCATGCCCACCTTGACCATTGTGGATTTATTCCAGGATTATTTAGGTATGGCTATGATGGGCCAGTATATTGTACAAAACCAACTAGAGATTTGATGACCCTTCTACAAAAAGACTACGTTGAAATTAGCGAAAAAGAAGGAAAGAATGTTCCATATTCCTCAAAAGATATTAAAAACGCAATAAAGCATACAATACCTCTTGATTATGGCGTTACCACAGATATTGCACCTGCAATTAAATTAACATTACATAATGCAGGGCATATCTTGGGTTCCGCAATTTCACACTGTCACGTTGGAGATGGACTCTATAACGTTGCATACACAGGAGATATTAAATTTGAAGCTTCAAGATTATTAGAACCTGCAACATGCCAATTCCCAAGACTTGAAACACTCATTATTGAATCCACGTATGGGGGGTACGATGACGTACTTCCAGAAAGAGATGAAACTGAAAAAGAGTTCTTAAATGTAATGTTGGAGACCACCTCTAGGGGCGGAAAAGTAATCATTCCCGTATTTGGTATTGGAAGAGCCCAAGAACTAATGCTTGTTTTAGAAGAAGGATATAATCAAGGTATATTCAATGCTCCAGTTTACCTTGATGGTATGATATGGGAAGCTACTGCAATTCACACCGCTTATCCAGAATATTTATCTAAAGCGATGAGAAACAGGATATTCCATGAAGGAGATAATCCATTCCTTTCAGAAGTATTCAAAAAAGTTAAGAATACAAACGACAGGAGAAACATCATGGATGGAGATGAAGCTTGTATCATTCTTACAACTTCAGGCATGCTTAGTGGTGGCCCGAGTGTTGAATACTTTAAGAATCTTGCAGAAGATGAAAAGAACGCAATCGTGTTTGTAGGGTATCAATCTGAAGGAACATTGGGTAGAAAAATCCAGAGAGGATTTAAAGAGATTCCCCTAATGGGTAAGAACGGAAGGAGTAAAGCTGTAAAGGTAAACCTTTCAGTTCATACCTTAGAAGGGTTTTCAGGGCATAGTGATAGAAAGCAGTTGATAAAATACTTAAGAAAGTTAAAACCAATTCCAGACCGTATATTAACGGTTCACGGTGAAGCTTCAAAGTGTATTGATCTTGCAAGTACTGCATATAAACTCTTTAAAAAAGAAACCCGTTCACCAATGAATCTTGATTCTATAAGGCTTAGGTAATTGAAATTACTTAAAATTAATTAAAATTATTTTTTTAGCTATTACTTTAAAATTTATTTTTTATTTTTTCCGTTTAAGTTAAAAGTTTTTTAAAAAAGTATTCAAAATTATCTATTTTTAAAAAAAATAAAAATTTAAAATAAAAAAATTTAAGGCAGTACAACAAATTTCAATGCAAAGAGAATTGCAAGTAAATAAACTATTGGATGAACTTCTTTTGCACGTCCTGCAATTATTTTAATTAGCGGATAGAATATAAATCCTAATTGAAGCCCTGTTGCAATACTGTAGGTTAGTGGAATCGTAATTAATGTAATGAATGCAGGAACTGATTCAGTAATATCTTCCAAGTCAATTTTTCTTATTGCGGATATCATCAACGCACCAACAATAATCAAAGCAGGTGCTGTTGCATACCCGGGTATTGCTGCAACAAATGGGTGAAAGAACATCGAAAGTAAAAATAGTGCAGCAACTACTACTGACACAAAACCGGTTTTTCCACCAAGTCCAATTCCCGAAGCTGATTCAATATAACTTGTAACTGTTGAAGTACCCAATGTTGCCCCGACAGCAGTTGCAATTGAATCTGACATTAATGCTTTTTCAGACCTTGGAAGTTTTCCATCTTTTAGATATCCTCCTTGTGAACTCAATGCACCAAGCGTTCCAAGGGTGTCTAATAAATCAACCAAGAATAAAGCTAAGATTATGTTTACAAGGCCAATATTAAGCGCACCCATGATGTCCATCTGCATGAACGTTGGTGCAAGAGAAGGTGGCATTGCAATGAGTCCAGAAGGAAGTGCAGAAACGCCTAAACCCATTCCAATTAGTGCTGTAAGAATTATTCCCCAAAGAATTGCACCAGTTACTTTTCTTGCCATTAAAGAAGCTGTTACGAACAATCCAAACAGTGCTAAAAATGTTGCGGGAGATAATATATTTCCTAACCCAACAAGGGTGGCATCGTTTGCAATGATTACATTGGCAGATTTTAGGCCAATAAACGCAATAAATAAACCTATACCCACAGCAGTACCATATTTCAATGCATTTGGTATTGCATCAAATATCCACGTCCTTATTTTAGTTATAGTCAATATTGTAAACAGTATGCCCGAAATAAAAACAGCACCAAGTGCAACTTGCCAGCTAAGCCCTAAACCATTAACAATATAAAACGTAAAAAATGCATTCAAGCCCATACCTGGTGCAAGTGCAAATGGGTATTTAGCATAAACCCCCATAATAAATGTGCCTATTGCTGCAGAAATACAGGTTGCAGCCATTACTGCCCCAAAATCCATTCCTGCAAGACTTAATATTTGGGGATTTACAAATATAATGTACGACATGGTCATAAATGTAGTAATTCCAGCCATGGTTTCTACTTTGAAGTTTGTATTGTGCTCTTCAAAGTTAAAGTACTTTTCAACAAACTTTGACATAACGTCACCCCGATTAATTAATATATAATATTGGCATTTATTATGATATAAAGATTACATTACACATTACTACCTATATAAATTCAGGATTTCAGTGATAATAATGTTTAAACGAGAAGAAATCATCGAAATGGCAAATAAGGACTTTGAAAAGGCTTGGATAGAAACTAAAGGCCTCATAAAGTCTAAACGAGTAAATGAAAGTTATCCGAGAATTAAACCAATTTTCGGAAAGACACACCCTGTAAACGATACTATTGAAAATTTAAGGCAAGCATATCTTAGAATGGGGTTTGAAGAATACATAAATCCAGTAATTGTTGATGAAAGGGATATTTATAAACAGTTTGGCCCAGAAGCTATGGCAGTGTTAGATAGGTGCTTTTACCTAGCAGGCCTCCCAAGGCCAGACGTTGGATTAAGTGATGAAAAAATTTCCCAAATTGAAAAACTTGGAATTAATGTATCTTGCCACAAGGAAAGCTTGCAAAAAATACTTCATGGATATAAAAAAGGAACTCTTGATGGCGATGATTTAGTTTTAGAGATTTCAAAAGCTCTTGAAATTTCAAGTGAAATGGGTTTAAAAATTTTAGAAGAAGTTTTCCCAGAATTTAAAGATTTAATTGCGGTTTCTTCAAAATTAACTTTAAGAAGCCATATGACTTCAGGTTGGTTTATAACTCTTTCAGAACTTAATGGTAAAAAACCGCTTCCTTTTAAGCTATTTTCAATCGACAGGTGCTTTAGAAGGGAACAAAAAGAAGATAAAAGTCATTTAATGACTTATCACTCTGCATCGTGCGTAATTGCTGGAAAAGATGTAGATATTAACGATGGAAAGGCAGTTGCAGAAGGACTTTTGTCACAGTTTGGATTTACAAACTTTAAATTCATTCCTGATGAAAAAAAGAGTAAGTATTATACTCCAGAAACTCAGACTGAAGTTTATGCATACCATCCAAAATTAAAAGAATGGCTTGAAGTTGCAACTTTTGGAGTATATTCACCAGTTGCACTTAGTAAATATGGAATAGATGTTCCGGTAATGAATTTGGGGCTTGGTGTTGAACGACTTTCAATGATATCTGGAAATTTCGAAGATGTACGTGAAATGGTATATCCCCAGTTTTACGAGCAGAGCTTATCTGATAGAGCTATTTCATCAATGGTAAAATTCGATAAAGTCCCAGTACTGGACGAAATTTACGATTTAACGAAAGAATTAATTGATTTATGCGTTAAAAACAAAGATATAACATCGCCTTGTAACCTTAAATTAGAAAAAACGTTTATTTTTGGAAAAACAAAGAAAAATGTTAAAATCATTGTATTTGAAAAAGAAGAAAACAAAAAATTACTTGGCCCTTCAATTTTAAACGAGATTTACGTTTATGATGGAAATATTATCGGCATTCCAGAAACTTTTGAAGGGGTAAAGGAAGAATTTAAAGAATTTTTAGAAAAAGGAAAAGTTGAAGGAGTAACTACCGGTATTCGATACATTGATGCATTGTGCTTTAAAATTACATCTAAAGTAGAAGAAGCATTTGTTTCAAATACTAGTGAATTTAAATTAAAAGTTCCAATTGTTAGAAGTTTGAGCGACATTAACTTAAAAATAGAAGAAATCGCATTAAAACAGATCATGAGTAAAAATAAAGTTATCGATGTAAGGGGGCCCGTATTTTTAAATGTTGAAGTGAAAATTGAATAATAAATTACATAAAAAATTTATATTTATTAAAAGTATTTATCTTAAAAAAGTTAGTGATCGGGCTTAAAATCCAATCAACTTTCCAATATTATATGCCATAATCCCAACAAACGTTGCGAGTAAGATATTATAAGAAATACTAAATGCAGTCCATTTAATACTTCTTGTTTCAAGATAGAATGCCGCAATTGTTGCAATACAAGGTATATAAAGTACTGAAACGAGTGTAAGTACAAATGCTTGTAAAGGGCTTATGAAGTCCGAGATATTTCCTGGATAAAGTATACTCAAACTTGAAACAACTAATTCTTTTGCAAATATACCAAATACGAGTGAAACTGCGCCCCTCCAATCAAGGCCCATGTATTTAGTTACAATTTCAAGAATATTTCCAAGTACCATCGCATAATTTGAATCCGGACTTGGATAAGTTATAAGCCCATAAAACAAAAGCGAACCTAATGCAATTATTGTTCCTGCTTTTTTCAAAAACTCTTTACTTTTTTCCCATGTCATTTTAAAAATATTTTTCCAGTCGGGGATCCTGTAAGGTGGAAGTTCAAAAATATATTCTTCAGAATCTCCCTTTATAAATTTGCTCAGTACATATGAAACTAAAAATAAAAGCCCGAATGTAATTCCAAGTATTGCCATTGTAAATAATACTGCACTTTCAATAAAAAACGCCGATGCAAAAAATCCAATAATTATAAATCTCGCAGAACAGGGAATAAGTGGAGTTATAAGTAAAGTTATAAGTCGTTCCTTATGGCTTGAAATGAATCTCGTCCCCATTAATGCTGGAACACTACATCCAAATGCGGTTATTAATGGAATAAATGATTTTCCGCTTAATCCCATTTTTGACATTATATTGTGTGTTAAAGCAGTAACTCTTGATAAATAGCCCGTATCTTCCAGTGTTGAAAGAGAAAACATTATCAAAAATATCATCGGGAAAAATTCCAAAACTGCCCCAACTCCAGCTAAAAGTCCATCAACGATAATTCCCGAATAGGATTCAGAAAGTATAATTAATAAATATTCACCCAATATTTCAAAAAATTCCCCAATGATCCCTGAAAATAATTCTCCAACACCAAATACGAAATTATACATTAAATATAATACTGCCGCAAATATAACGAGTCCATATACTGGATGAACCACTATTGTATCGATATCTTCATAAAGTTCACTGTTTACCATAACTCCGGCTAAAATTTCATCACATTTTTTATATCTCTGCTCTACAATATAACTTTCAACATCGTGCTTTATTTCATTTTCTACTTCAGCTTTCAAGTTATTTATAAATTCCATTAATTCTAAATTCTTTGAAAATTCCTTTAATACATCAGGGTCACTTTCTAAAAGAGATATTGAAAGCCATCTTTTTGGAAGTTTTTGGTAAGTGCTAGAAATTTTATAATTTCCTTCTTCAAGCTTTTTATCTATTTTATGGATTGCATTTTCCAACAGTTTTGAATAAGTTACAGGATTTGCCCGATATTCACTGGTATATACTGAATCTTTCAATGAATCAATTCCTATTTTATGCCTTCCAGAAGTCCTAATTACTTTTAAACCCAACTTTTCGCTTAATTTCTGGTCATTTATATGTATACCAAATTTTTCCGCTTCATCAATTAAGTTAAGGCATATTATTGGAGAAATTCCAAGTTCAATTAGTTGTAGCGTTAAATATAAGTTTCTGTTAATATTTGGCGTATCAATTACATCAATAACTGTTGCACCGGGATTTTCAATTAAATAATCTCTTGCAATTTTTTGATCTAGTGAATCAGACATTAATGAGTAAATTCCAGGTAAATCAACTACATTGTAATTCTTATCATTTAGTTTAAAAAATCCTTCTTTTTTTTCTACCGTAACTCCCGGCCAATTTCCAATTCGTTGTTTCATTCCAGTTAACTGATTAAATAGAGTAGTTTTGCCAACATTTGGTTGACCGATTAGGGCAATATTTTTTTCTTCATTCATCCTCTTCACCGTAGTTGTCGCATTTTTGGGATTTTTTACAGGAACTATTTGAACAGCACGAACATGTTTTATTTAATACTGCCTTTGATATCCGTACAAGTATTTTTTCAAAAAATCCTTCTTTTTGATTATTTGGTTTTTCCATTTTCTTACCTGTCTAATTACGGTTAAACGTTGAATTATTCTAACGTGGTTTAAATAATCAGAATTTAAGACATTTAAGTACGTTTAAGTTATTCTACAAATATGGATCTCGCCATTCCTCTACCGATAGCAATTTTGGAATTTCCAACCCGGATAAGAATTGGGCCTTGATTATTTTTTGATATTATCGTTATTTTAGAACCGGGGATAATTCCAAGCTCGTAAAACTTTCTACAGCTTCCTTCAACCTTTAAAACCATGTAAGACCCTGGGTTTTTTTGTAAAATGCTCTCCATAAAACCACCAGCTATATATAATAATAAGCCATATACTATATTTAATACATATTAAACAATTTAAATAAGATTAAATACATCTATGTGCATTCCATGCTATTTATATTTTTCTTTTGGTGGTAATTTGGTATCTCAAAATATTGAAGATTATCTTGAAACTATTTTTTTATTCATAAAGGAGAAAAAAAGACCAGTTAAAACAACAGAACTTGCAAGACTAATGAATGTACAGCCTGCTGCGGTAACTAGCATGGCTAAAAAATTAAGTCATGATGGATTAATTCATTATGAGCCATACGTTGGAATATATCTTGATGAAGATGGCGAAGAAATTGCAAAAAACACGCTTAGAAAACACCGTATCATTGAATATTTTCTTACAGAATTTTTAAATCTGGATTTAGATTTCGCAAAAGATGAAGCTTGCAAAATAGAACACGTGGTTTCCGATAAAACTATTGAAAAATTGTATGAATTTATAGATAAGCCTGAAAAGTGTCCGCACGGCGAAAATATAAATTTAAAATAAGCTTAAAATAATTTTAAACTAGTTTTAAAATACCAATATACTTTTTTACAATGTCTAAATTTTAAAAACAAAATCATAACGATTAAATATTGTTTGAAGGCATATTTGATTTAGTATCCTCTTTTTATTTTAATACGGTTAGACTGTTTTACTAAGGTGCATCGAATGTCTGAAAGAAATAATGATGAAGAAATTGAAAAAAACATCTTAAAACATCTTTATAAAATAAATAGTCGGGATTCCGACGCTTTTTTATCGTTAGAAGTGTTTAAAACGGAATTTAATTTAGAGGGGGGCGAACTTTATCGAAATATTGATTCTCTTTTTGAAAAAAAATTGATTTTGAAGGGCAAAAATCCTGAAGTTAAAGGATACAATATAAAATTATCTCAAAAAGGAATTGAATTTTTTGAAAATCCAGTATTTATTCGTGAAGAAATTGAAAAAGCGTATAGAACATTTAAAATATATTCTGATGAAGTATCTAACGCGTCATATGAGAATTATTCAAAATCTCTATCTGATTTTTTAAATTATTGTAAAAAAAATGAAGTTTTAGACATGGTTATTTTTAGGTTATGTAATGCTGAAAGGGATTTTGAAAAGTGGTATGATAGTTTATTAAATTCAAAAGTTCATTCAAATGCGCTTCCCCTAGACGAAGACGAAAAAATATCCATACTATATCGATTTTTAAACGAAATAAATTCTGGAAAAATTAAAATTTCAGAGTTTGTTAATTCAGAATATAAAATTTCTGGAAAGGCTGAAGAAATCATTAAAAAATTCAATCAAAGTATTTTTAGCCATTTTGTAAGGGGAATTGATTTAAAACTTAAAAAAATGATGATTAAAGTGGAAAAACTACAAAATTCAGAAGATTTAACGTCTGAAATTTCAAAAAAAAGTATAAAAGTCAGAAAAATAGACTTTATAGATAGCGACTCATTTGTGTCTAAAAAAAGACTCGAAAACTTCGAAAAAAGCCCTAAAAAAGAATTATTGCAAACTGAAGTTATTGACGGAGATGCTTTGAGTCGAAAATTATCGAAAAATAATTCCAGTTTAAATTTACTTGAACAAGGTTTATTAAATATCGCTGAAGAATTAAGAAATGATAAAAAACCTGTTGAAGCCATTTCTTACGTTTATTTACTTTCAAAAAAAGTTGATTCATCAAACGTTTTAGAAATTCAAGAGTTATTAAGAGAAGCAATTTTAATTGAACCGTCTTTAAAAGATAAGTTTAAAGAGCTTGCAATGTCATCAAGCATTGAAATTGCAAATACTGAAATTATTAAGGGTATTTTGTCAATTATTTAATTTTTAAATTATTTAACTAAACATATATTAAACAGAAAATTAACAAAAATTAAAATTCAATGATATTAAAAAGGATAGCACAATTGCCCCTAAAAAGATTTAATTGATAATCAATAAATATGGGTAAAATCATATTTGGTAATGCGTATAAGAGGTGATGGTTTTTGAAAAAAACTCTAGAAAATTTAGCAAAGGCATTTATTGGGGAGAGTCAAGCAAGAAATAGATATACAATATATGCAAAAATTGCACAAAAGGAAGGGTATGAAAAAATATCCGAAGTATTTACAATAACTGCAGAACAAGAAAGGGAACATGCAAAGTGGCTTTTTAGACTAATTACTCAATTAAAAAAGAATGAAAATTATGAAGCTGACTTAATAATTGATGGTGCAGAGGTTCCAACAGTACTTGGAAACACACTTGAAAATTTAAAATCCGCAGCTAGTGGTGAAAATCACGAATACACTGAAATGTACCCGGAATTTGCAGATATAGCTGAAAAAGAAGGATTTTTAGATATTTCAAAAAGGTTAAAAGCAATTGCTGCTGCTGAAAAACACCATGAAGAGAGATATTTAAAATTAATAGAGCAGTTGGAAAAAGGAACAATGTTTAAAAAACATGAAGAAATTTTTTGGGGATGTAGAAAGTGTGGATATAGGGCAGTTGGTACTGATGCACCTGTAGAATGTCCATCATGCGGGCACCCAACAGCATACTTTGAAAAACAATGTGAAGAATACTAATTTATTTATTTATTTATTTATTAACCCGCTTTTTTAATTTTTAAACGTTATTTAACGTTTTAATAGTTTATAAATGGCTTTAAAATGTTAGAAATATATTTATACTATTAGTTCAGCTAGTTTAGTAAATACTAAATTATGTAAAATAAAAGGCATGCCTTATAAAAATAATATAAAGAGTACAGGAAATCTGCACTTTCTGGTGAAATTAATGAATCTAAAAGATATTATTTCGTTTGCAGGTAAAAATATAACCCAAAAAAAGACACAAAGTCTTTTAACAATAGTTGGAATTGTTATCGGGATTTTAGCAATTGTAAGTTTAATATCTCTTGGTTACGGCGTTCAAAATTATATTACTGAAGAAATTTCAACTGCCGGTGCAAATGTAATCACGATTCTTCCTTCAAAAGACTTTGGTAGTATGTCATCAGCCAAAAACTTTAATGAAAGGGATTTAAAGGCCGTAGAAAAAGTAAGGGGTATTGAAAGTGTATTATATGGTTGGTCAGGAGCTTCAATTGTTAAATATCGAGATCAAGAGTCATATTCTTACGTGTTTGCTACAAAACCTTCAACATATCAAGAATTTTATACTGGTGCGTATGGTTACGGTCTTGAAAGCGGTAGGTGGATGAATGATAATGATAAATATTCCTGTGTAATAGGTTACAGCCTTTCAAAAACCGCTTTTAATCGAGAAATCAGAATTGGGGATCGAATTGAAATAGGCGATAGAAAATATAAAGTGGTCGGAATTTTAGCACAAGTTGGTAACCCTAACGACGATAATGCAGTAGTAATCCCTTATGAAGCTGGAGAAGAACTTTTTGAAGTAAATAAAGAATATAATTTTATGGCTGCACTTGTAAGGCCAAATACTGATGTAATAAAAATTTCAGAAGATATTAAAAAAGAAATTGAAAAGTCACGAGGAGATGAAAACTTTTCAGTTTTAACTTCAGAACAGCTTGCAGAATCAATTAACAGTATATTCTCAGTTTTAACACTATTTTTAGTAGGCGTTGCTGGAATTTCATTATTAGTTGGTGCAGTTGGAATATCAAATACCATGCATATGAGTATTTTAGAACGAAGAAAAGATATTGGAATTTTAAAAGCTCTTGGTGCTGAAAATAATACAATTCTTTCAATATTTGTTATAGAAGCTGGATTTTTAGGATTATTTGGTGGAATTATAGGAACGGTTTTTGGAATTTTAATTGCAAAAGCAATAGAATATTTTGCAAAGATTGCAGGATATGGGCTTATTAGAGCATGGATTTCTCCAGAATTAATATTTGGTGTATTAATATTCTCATTTGTTGTAGGAATATTAAGTGGATACTTCCCTGCAAGAAGTGGAGCTAAATTAAATCCAGTTGATACTTTAAGGGGTGAATAAATGGCCTTAATTGAAACTAAAAAAATAATAAAAATTTACGGAACCGGTGAGGCCAAATCTACCGTTTTAAAAGGTATAAATTTAAAAATAGAAGAAGGAGAATTTGTAATGATAATGGGGCCGAGTGGTTGCGGTAAATCCACATTCATGAACATATTGGGCCTTTTAGACGTTCCAACAAAAGGAGATATTTTTATTAAAGACAAAAAAACTACGAAGATGAATGAAAGTGAAAGAGCAGTTTACCGTAGAAAAATTAGTGGTTTTATATTCCAGCAATTTCACCTGATAAATACGCTGACAGCACTTGGTAATGTGGAATTACCGATGGTTCTTGATGGTAAAAATGAATTAAAACGTAGAAAAAGGGCTAAAGAGCTATTAAAAATGGTAGATTTAACTGAAAGAGAAGATTATAGGCCCTCTCAACTTTCAGGCGGACAGCAACAAAGAGTCGCAATTGCAAGGTCACTATCAAATAACCCAAAAATTCTCTTTGCAGACGAACCTACTGGAAATCTTGATAGTAAAAGCGGAAAACAGGTCATGGAAATATTAAAAAAACTCCATAAAGATGGAATGACAATAATAATGGTTACACATGACGAATACATGATAAAATACGCTACAAAAATCATTAGAATGAAAGACGGGGAAATTTTAAGGATTGAAAAAATTGAAAATGGGGAAGTGGTGGGTACCGAAGAATTTAAAAACGAAAATACCCAAAAATTGGTGCAAAAATGGTAAAAAGATATTTGAAAGAAGAAGATGCATTTATCGAGCAGTTTGGGAACTTTTTTGAATCAAATGGTTCAGTTCCACGGATTGCAGGTCGAATTCTTGCGTATCTTTTAATATGTGACCCCCCGTACCAAAACTCAAAGCAGTTAGTTGAAAGGCTCAATATATCTAAAAGTTCCGTGAGTAACATGATTACTCTCCTTACACGAGCCAAACTTGTAAAGCAGATGAATTTTCCAGGGCAAAGGGAGCGTTATTACTATATCGAGGAAAAATGTTTTGAAACTCTATTATTAACGCAGTTTGATACAGTTTCCAATTTACGTATAATTTTAAAGGAAGGTAAGGCGTTACTTGAAAACAAAACTCCGGAATTGTCAAATAGAATTGGTGAAATGGATAAAATGTACGAATTTTTAGAAATTGAAATGCCGGAACTACTTAAAAAATACCAAAATTTCTGTAAAAAGCATGAATAAATCCAAATATATATTGGTTGGTGAGACCATGTGATTAAAGTTATAATTTATTAATTTTCTATAAATTAATTCTTTAAATTTGTTCCAAAAATAAAAAAAGTGATAATATGAAAATGTTAGTTAAGTCAGGGCTACTATTGCTACTAATTACAATAATTACAAATTCTTTTGCACTGGCTATCGATAATCCGCAGTATGCAATAGACAATGCAAAACTTGGGGATACAAATCCGCAGATAATACATCCTGGAGATTATGTAAATATCTGGATAAAAATTACTAATGATGATTATGATAAACAATTAAAAGACATCCGGGTAGAAATAAATCCGCATTATCCATTTGAATTAAAGCAGGTAAATCCAAAAATAGGTACTGCTGAAATTTCCCACCTTAATGAAGGTGAATCAGATATAGTATACTTTAAACTTTATGTAAAAGAAGATGCACAATCTAACGATTACAGAATAGATGTTAAAGTAATCGCAACTGAATATGAATCAAAGGGGGATTTAAAAGAAAAAACAAAGGAAATAACCAAAGTGTTTTATCTTCCAATATATGGAATTGCAAAGTTCGAAATTGATTTAAATAGCAATAATCCAATAAATCCATCGGAATCAGAAAATTTAGACATAATTTTTAAAAATCAAGGTACGGGTACTGCAAAATATCTAACTGTAAATTTAAAAGGTTCAGATAGTCTTGGAGTAGTTGGGCCTACAACGTTTTACCTTGAATCTTTAAGGGCAAAAACTCAAAAGTCAATAAATGTTGATGCATACGTAATTCCAAATACTCCCGATGGAATATATTCCTTAAATGCGGAAATTTCATGGATTGGAGAAGACGGTTTAGAGTATAATTCAGATATTCCAATAAATTTAAAAGTAAAGACTACTGTATTTGATACTCAACCATTCATGTATTTAGATGGCATAAAAAGAATTTCAGGAGGTCAAGAAGTTACTGTTGCAATAGCAAATCGTGGAACCTCGAAATTAAGACATTCTGTTTTAGAAATAGACGGAGTAACTGAATTAAACGATAATTACATAAGATATCTTGGAGATTTAGATGAAGACGATTCTGACTCTGGAATTTATGAATTATATGTATTTGGAGATTCGAAGGTAAATTTGACTGCAAAACTAACATATTTTGATGATTATAGGAATGAGTATGTAATTATACAAAATTTTGAATTGGATCCAAAAAACAGTCAATTCGTATCAGAAGGGCCAAACTACATGATATTTGGATTATTTGCGTTAGTTTTGGTTGTTGTATACCTAATATATAAAAGGTGGAAAAAGAAAAATAGGAACCTTGATGAAGACGAATAACTTTATATATTCCTTATTCTTTTGACAAATTATATATTTAAAGTGTGCCACTATGAAAAGTTTAGAGCTGAATAAAAAATTTTTAAAAGCATTATCCTCACGTTCAAGGATATCCATCTTAAAAACGCTAGGCGGTAAAAACCATACTGTAACAGAACTATCTAAGACATTAAATTTATCCAAATCAACAGTTCATGAACATTTATCAATACTTGTAGACGGGGAACTCGTAATAAAAAATGAAGACGGTAGAAAATGGGTATACTACGGATTAACAGATAAAGGAAAGTATTTAGTCCATAAAGACATTGAAAAAATGATAGTGATGTTCCCATTGTCCGTATTAGTATTTTTAAGTGGAATATACAGTATAATGTTTCTTGAATTCAAGAAAATTGAAAGTTACAGGGGAGTTTTAAAAACTACATCGTTAGATACGGCAGTTTTTGAAAGTGCTTCCACATATAGATCAATTGATAGCATTTATTTAAATAGCTATCATGATTTAAATTTAGTAATTGGAACAGGACTTATATTGCTAAGCCTTCTTATTATGTACCACTTGATTTTAAACGTTAAAGTAAAGAAAATTTAATTTTTTCATTTTTTTATTATCCATACGTTTTAGATTCACCGAACAATTTAAAAACTATTTTAAGGTACCCTTAACAAACTAATTTTATAGAAAAATTATTTTGGTGATTTTCAATGAATAAGGGTATCATGTTAGTTATCGGCATACTGCTGGTAGCGTCAGGTGCTTTTCTAAGCCTCAATCAAAAGGAAATGAGTTTAAACTTCGATTTTAATGGAGATTTTGAACTGATTCCAGTAGGCTCAGAAGAAAATTTTAACATGTTTTTAGCAAAGGCTTCAAGCTCAAGTCATTACGGCAGAAGTTACGGAGTTAATGATTTAGCAGTAACCAAATCATCTATGGAAAGTAGAATATCTTTAGATGGTAGCGTTAGATATTCTGAAACAAATGTTCAAGTACTGGGCGTTGATGAAGCAGATATTGTAAAAACCAATGGAAAACTTATATTTTATTCAACACAAACCCCAATATGGATAAGTTCCAACTGGCAAACAAATACCTATTTAATCGATGCGTTACCGGGAGAAACTTCAAAAATCATTGGAAATATTTCAAAAGGGGGAAACCTATACCTTATGGACGATACCCTTTTAATAATCGATTACGACAAGATAACTAGCTATAATATTTCTAACCCTAACTCACCAGAATTAAAGTGGTCAAGAGAGTTAGACGGATCATATGTTGATTCAAGATTAATTGACGGAAATTTATATTTAATAGTTCAAGAATACAGTTTTAATGGGCCAATTATATGGAACAATATTAGGCTTGACTATAAAGACGTCTATATTCCAAGGATTCCAAGTATAATGCGACCAAATTTTGAATCAACATATATAATATCTTCAATAAATGCTGAAAATGGAAGCATTAAAGATACTGTTGCACTAGTTGGTTCATATAGTACTACAGTCTACGTTTCAGGGGAAAACATATACTTTGCATATTCCCTAAACTACGATGAAAATAAATTAATGCTTCGATTTATCTCAGAAAATGGAAATAGATATTTCCCAAAGGACATTACAAATAAGTTAAATAGAATAGAAAGTAACGAAGACTTTGGGGATGAAGCAAAATACGTCCAAATAACGGAAATACTTGAAAAATACTTAAAGACAATTTCTTCTGAAGAAAGAAATAATCTAATGAATAAAATTGAAGCTGATTATGAGTCATTCTTAAAAGAAAATTTAGAAGACCTTGAAGGTACGGGAATTGCAAAAATAGAACTTGATACATTTAAAGTAACAAGTGGAAAAGTGCCTGGGACTCTTTTAAACAGCTTTTCAATGGACGAATACAATGGAAATTTAAGGGTTGCAACAACAATTGGAAACAGCTGGAGATTTAGAGATTTTCAAACAAATAACATATATGTATTAGACAAAGACATGAAAATTACTGGAAAATTAACTGGTCTTGAAGAAGGGGAACGAATATACAGTGCAAGATTCATGGGGGATACTGCATATCTTGTAACATTCCGTGAAATAGACCCATTCTTTGTTATTGATTTAAAAGACCCTAAAAATCCGAAAGTCCTAGGGGAACTAAAAATTCCAGGATATTCAACGTACTTACACCCAATTGGAAATAATAAAATAATAGGTATTGGAAAAGACGAACAAAATAGACTAAAAGTTTCATTATTTGACGTTAAAGATGTTAGTAGTCCAAAAGAAATTTCAAAGTATTCTTTAAACGAGTACTGGTCAGAAGCATTATATAATCATCATGCATTCCTTTGGGATTCTGAAAAAGAGGTACTTGTACTGCCCGCTGGAAACCATGCATTTGTCTTAGAAGTTACTGAAAATGGAATTAAAATGCTAAAAGATGAAGTACATAAGGATTACGGTGTTTTAAGGGCGATATACATAAATGATTACCTTTACACGTTTTCAAATTATGAAATACATGTAATTGACCAAAAAACTTGGAAAACTGTAAATACGATTAATTTACCAAAATACGATTATCCATACTACCCTAGACCTTATGAACCCATTTATCAAGAGTCAGTAATAGATAGCGAAGTAGTTGAAAAAAAAGTTAAATTAGGGGAAAATATAACGATAACTCTTGAAGAAAATCCTTCAACAGGATATTCTTGGAGTTATGAGGTAGAAGATTGGAGTAATATAAATATATTAACGGATACATACGTTCAAAACGATAATAAAGAAATAGTAGGAAGTGGTGGAATCCATACGTGGACTTTTGAAACTCTTGAAAAGGGTATTGTTACAATTAAATTTGACTATTATCGCCCTTTTGAAGGAATTGACTCATCAATATCTAAAAAAACATATGTAATAAATATAGAATAATTAATTTTTTTTAAATTTTTTCTATAATTTATAAATACTGTTCCCTTTCAAATAAAATATAAAAAAAAGGGGGCGAGTATCTTGAAATTAAATCTAATTTTGGTAGTTTTTTTAATTATTACTACATTAGGATATATTTTAGAATATATCGATGTAATTGAACCTGATTCTAAGAATATTACTCCCGGATGGTATTTACTTAGAAGCGAACTTGATACGCCAGATAACCGCTATTTTAAAAGCTTTTATATTGTAAAAAATAATCCGCTAACTTTAGGTAGTTCAAAAAATTATTTTGATAATTCAACGTCTTACACGGTAGATTACACAAGTTTGGATAGTCATCTATCTGAAAATATAACCCTTTCATCGTGGAGAATTTTAGACGATAAAAAAAGTAGTAAATGGTGTTCAATTAAATTTTATGTGGGATGCTCTTCATAAGTTCTATAAAAAAGGAGATATTATCGAATTAAATGGAACCTCAAAAATCCTTAAAGCCATAAACTACACTGATTCTAGATATATGGATGTATCCCTAACGGTAATTGGTGAAGAAGGTTTTGAAATATATCGAGAAAAACTATTAAATGACGAAAAATTAACAATATCATCAAATAATTCAGTAAATTCAATTAAATCTTCAGAATTAATTTCTGAAAAGCCCGGATATGATTTAATATTAAATATTGAATTTTTGGAAACTTACGCTGGAAGTTGGAGTTTTTACTATTTGTACATTTGGAAAGGATAGTTTAAATTACTAAAGTAACGGCTATTAAAAATATATTTTAAAACTAAAAATTATTAAAAAGTATTAAAGTTTATTAAAAATTAATTAAGTATAATTTTATTAAATTAGCCCTTGTTCAATCATTGCATCTGCTACTTTTTTAAATCCTGCAATATTTGCACCTAAAACATAGTTTCCAGGGTGCCCGTATTCTTTAGATGCTTCATAAGCTGATTTGTGTATTGATTTCATTATTTGCTTTAATTTTTCGTCAACTTCTTCTCTTGTCCATGAAAGCCTCATTGAATTTTGCGACATTTCCAATGCGGAAGTTGCAACTCCCCCCGCATTTGCAGCTTTTCCTGGCCCATATAGTATTTTTGCGTTTAAGAATATGTCAACGCCCTCTGGAACGGTAGGCATGTTTGCCCCTTCAGATACAAGCATGCAACCATTATTGACTAATGCTTGTGCGTCTTCAGAACCTAGTTCATTTTGGGTAGCGGATGGGAATGCACAATCACATTTTACATTCCAAGGTTTCTGACCTTCAAAGTACCCTACACCGTATTTTTCAGCATATTCTGATATTCTTCCTCTTCTAACGTTTTTCAATTCTTTGACAAATTCTAATTTTTCAGGCCCTATCCCTTCAGGGTCGTAGATATAACCGTTTGAATCAGATAAAGTAACTACTTTAGCACCTAGTTCATTTAATTTTTCAACGGTATACTGTGCAACGTTTCCTGAACCTGAAACTACACAAATTTTTCCTTCAAATGTTTCATACCTTGTTGCAAGCATTTCTTGTGCAAAATAAACGCACCCGTAACCAGTAGCTTCTGGCCTTATTAATGAGCCGCCCCATTTAAGTCCTTTTCCAGTTAAAACTCCAGTATATTCATTTTTAAGTCTTTTGTACTGGCCAAATAAATAGCCAATTTCTCTTGCACCCACTCCAATATCTCCTGCAGGTACATCCGTATCTGGCCCGATATATTTAGACAATTCAGTCATGAATGATTGGCAAAACCTCATAATTTCAGCATCTGACTTTCCCTTAGGGTCAAAGTCAGAACCGCCTTTTCCACCGCCAATCGGTAGAGTAGTAAGTGAATTTTTAAATATCTGTTCAAATGCCAAGAACTTCAAAACTCCGAAGTTAACGGAAGGGTGGAATCTTAAACCTCCTTTATAAGGGCCAATTGCACTGTTAAATTGAACCCTGTAACCTCGGTTTACCTGAACTTCCCCTTTATCATCCATCCATGCAACCCTAAATGTAATTGCCCTTTCAGGCTCAACTATTCTTTCCAATATTTTTGCCTTTTTATATTCGGGGTGTTTTTCAATTACGGGCTCTAGCGATTCAAGTACTTCCTGTACTGCTTGGTGGAACTCCAACTCTCCAGGATTTTTCCGTTTTACGGTTTCCAAAATTTCTTGAATATATGTCATTAATACTCCACTCCATGTTTTGTTTTTATATGGCGACTGCAAAAAATTCCAATATAGTGTTTATCGATTTAATTTATATATTTTTGGATATTTGCGGTCAGAAAATCCGTAAATCACCAAAAAAGCCTTAAATATATAAATAATCAAATAAATGAATTAATAAATTAATGCATATACCAATTTAAGACATTACAGGGATTAAATTGGGCATCTGATACTAGAGTAGCTACTAGTTTTAAAAGCTATTAAATTAAATTAAGCTTAAGATAAACTATTAAAAGAGTACGAATGTTTTATAAAGGTAATTCTAAAAAAGATAATAAGGGATTATTGGCCCTTGTTCATTCTTTTGAACATGTTTGTCCATTTTAATTTTCTTCCAACTCTTCCAAGTTTGAAGTTCTTTTCACACTTTGATGAGCAGAATTGCATTACTGAACCGTCTTTTTTAACGTATTTTTTTCCGCATCCAGGTTCAATTTTGCCTTCACAAAAACTGCATGTTTTCCATTCCATTTTTAATCACCTAGCGGGAAAGATTATTTTCTTCTCTTACCGAGTTGTTTTGCTTCTCTTTCGGTTTCTCTCAACATTATGAGATCTCCTACTTTAACAGGACCTTTAACGTTTCTTGTTAAAATTCTTCCTGTGTCTTTTCCACCTAAGATTTTACATCTTACCTGGAAAATTTCTCCAGTAACTCCTGTTCTTCCTGAAACTTGGATAACTTCAGCAGCTACTGCTTCCTGGTATACCATATCATCAGCCATTTAAATCACCTGATTTTAACTAAATAATTAGCTGCTAAATTATGCTTTTAAACCGTTTAATTTTTCAACTAAGTCTTTTAATTGTTCAGCGCTGCCTTCAGCAACAACTGCAATAGCTGATGTAGGTACTTCTAAACCTGCTGCTTTTCCTAAAGCTTCTTTTGTTGAACAGTATGAGTATGCAATTCCTTTTTCTTCACAGATTACAGGAATGTGTGCAACGATTTCTTCAGGTTGTACATCTTTTGCAACTACAACTAATTTTGCAATTCCTTTTTCAACTGCTTTTGTAACTTCGTTTGCGCCTTTTTTAATTTTTTCAGCGTTAGCCACTACTTCAGCAGTTTTCTCTTCAAGCTCTTGTGGTATATCAAATTTAACATATATAGCCATATTATGACCTCCTTCATTACTTAAAAGAATTTTTTTATCCGGATGGCGCCCACTCATATCATCATGGTATTAAAAGAGTTGGCAGATAGTCTATATCGTAAAGCCATATATAACAGTTTTGGTTTTATAACAGTTTTGGGTTTTGAAAATTAACATAGCATTATTATTAAAAATTATGGCCCATAAAAACATTAAGGGTAGTAAATATAATTCTTAAAGATCTTCACTCATTTTTTCTCGCGTTATAAACTGTTTGACAGCGATTAATGCGATTATGCTAAAAATTATAAGTGCTATATCCCTAGACGGCTCTGTTGAAATTAATATTTTTCTAACAAGTGCAAATAATAAGAGTTCGATAATATTACTGAAGCTGTGTTTTGTCAACGTAAGCGCAAGTTCAAGTCCAATTATAAAAAGAAGGACATTTTGTAAAAATTGACTGAAAAAAACGTAAATATATTCCCCAGTTAATTCTGAGTATAATACATCTAAGGTTAGAGTATAAATGGATAAAATAAACAGTATAAACGAAACAACAATTATGACTATTGCTATAAATTTTTCTACCCTACTTAATATATTAACTACTTCCATACTAATCATTTTTTTAGCTTTAGTTATTATAATATTTTTTAATTACATACTCGTAACCTAATATGGAAATAATATGACTTAAATTTTTTGATTTAATTTTGATTTAATTTTGATTTGTTTTTGTATTATTCAATATTGAAATCTACAGAAATCCCCAAAATATCCTTTTTTCCATAAAGTATATCATTTGCAATCATTGCACTACCTATTGCTCCACTTTCGCCATCTAAAACAAAGAAATTGCCATTAGTATTTTCTTTTATCATTTTAGAAATATCTGGATTTTTACATACTCCAACAGAACCGGCAATAACTACATTATTTTCAGGATTTAAAAACATTAAAGAATTTATTTCCATTGAAACGCTTAAAACAAGAGAATCAACTGCAAGTTTACACTTTTCATCTTTTTCATACTTTTCAATAATTTCTGATTTTGTGTCTTCAACGCCTTTATATGAATCAGTGATTTTTACGGCCCCTGCTTTTGAAAATGCTTCGTTTGCAGTAATTTCCCTTAAATCAATTTTTTTGATTAATTCTAAGTCTATTGGACCGTGTAAAATTCCAACTGCCCCAATACATGCATCAAATCCACCGAATATTTTCCCGTTTCGTATCAAAAGAGTTACGGTGTTTGAAGAAATGTCTGAAAGTATAAAATTTTCAAGATTAAACGTTTTATATGCATTATAACATATTGAAATCTTTTCAGGAGATGCAGTATGTGAAAAAAGTGCGTTAAATCGTTTATCCATGCAATCTATTCCTTTATGAAGTCCAGGAATTACCACTGCAGGAATTTTAGATTCTTTTATTTCATCATAAACTTTGGTTCCGCCACCAATTTTTTTCCCGATTCCTTCAAGATTACGTACTCCCCTATTTTTAACCCTTGAAATATCTGTAATTTTATTAATTCCATCCCCCATTGAATAACAAACTCCTATTAAATCGATTTCTGACAGATTTATATGTTTTTTCAACTCATCTAAAAAAGATAGCTTTTCAAATTCAGTTCTTCGAATCTTAAAAATTGATTTTATCAGCCCATTTTCCATTATACATGATGTAATTCCCGATGTACCGTGATCTATCCCTACAACAATCATAATATCCCTATAAATGATAATAATGTTAACATGCAAATAATTATATATAAAATGGTACTATTTTGTTAAGAACTTTTGTATTTACTACCCGCCGCTAATATTACTTTAGTGATCCAATTGTTATTGGTGATTTGATGGACGTATGGGTTGACCTGACAAACTCCCCGCATATTCATTACTTTTCACAACTTATAGACAAGTTTAATCGTAAAGGAATTGAATATTATATTACAGCAAGGAAATTTCAAAATTTAGAAGAATTAATAGATATTTATGGGTATGATTACTTTTCAGTAGGTGACCATGCTTATTCACTTGATGAAAAGCTTATAAATTCATCTAAAAGAATAGTAGAGCTTACAAAAATTGTAAAAAAACTAAATCCCAAAGTTGCAATTGCAAAACACTCAGTAGAACTTCCAAGGGTCGCTTTTGGAATGAATATTCCTTCAATATTTGTTGTTGATAACGAGCATGCAAGTGCCCAAAATAGATTAACAATACCTCTTGTAACTAATATCATATCCCCAGAAGGCACTAAAAAAGCATTTAATGGAAATTCTTTTGGAAGCGATATAACATCTTTTGAAGGAACCTGTGAAGTTTCAAACGTGAATTCAAGGCTTTCATCAAATTTTTCAATTGATGAACATATTTTAGAAAAAATCGGTGCAAATAAGTCCATTCCCACTGTGGTATTAAGGCCAAGACCTAATTCTTCATATTGCAACGGTAAAAAAGACATTGTTCCAGAAATTATTGAAAATTTAATAAAAGAGATGGACTGCAACATTGTTGCATTTCCTAGGGATGAAGTACAAAGAGAAAAATACGTTTCATTAGGAATTATTGTTCCAAAAACAATCGATGCTATTTCATTACTATACTGTTCTGACGCAATGATTGGTGCTGGAGGAACAATGAATAGGGAAGCTGCAGTTTTAGGAGTTCCAACAATTTCTTGCTATCCTGAAAAGCTTTTGGGTGTTGATACATACTTAATGGAAAAAGAAAGGATGATACATACAAGAGAAATTGATGAAATAATGAATTATGTTTTAGAAAATATTGGAAAAAGAAATAATAACATAGCTTTAGAAGACCCTACCGGATTAATGTTTGAAAGGGTTACTGAATATATTGGTTAATTAACGTTTAAATGAAAATAACTTAAGAAGAAGGATTTACATGAACCATGCAGTGTTTTATCTCTTTTAAATTGCATTCAAGTTCATTGTGGACATTTTCGGATATTTCATGTGCTTTAACAATGGATAATTCCTTATTAACTGATATTTCAACGTCAACATAAATTTTATTTGCATGTATTCTTGTTTTTAATTTATCAATAGATAAAACACCATCTACTGAAATAACTATTGATTCTATTTTTTTAATTGTTTCAGGACTTGCTGAACAGTCAAGTAGCTGGTTTAATGCATTTTGGTATATTTCGACAGCCATTTTTAAAATAAAAAAAGATATTAAAATTGAAGCTATAGGATCTAATATGGGATACCCTAATTTAGCCCCAACTACTCCGATTAAGGTACCTACTGAGGAAAATGCATCAGAGCGGTGGTGCCATGCATCTGCATGCATTATAGAACTTTCAATTTTTTTAGCAGCGTTTAGCGTATACCCATACATCCATTCTTTAACAACAATTGAAATTAAAGCTGCATAAATTGCAATATTATCTGGAATCGTATATTTTCCACCAATTATCGTGTTTATTCCACAGTAAAAAATCGAAATTGAGGTTATAAGTAAAACTATTGCTAAAATGTTTGTAATTGCCGGCTCCATCCTTTCATGGCCATAAGGGTGATTTTTATCTGCAGGTTTTCCAGAGATTTTTAAACCATACATTACGCATACAGTTGTTAAAATATCCGAAAAAGAATGAATTCCATCAGCAATTAATGCACCGCTCCTTCCAAAAATCCCTGCTAGTATTTTAATTACTGATAAACCAGCATTTACAAATATCGTGGTTTTTGAAATTTTATTTCCAATTTCAATTCGTTTTAAATTATCCAAATTATCAGTCCCTATACTTAAATCGTTTCTATCTCCTTACAATATTTTTTAACTATCTCAAAGGACTCCCTAAATAGTTCAAATTCCCCTTGCTTCATTTTCATGTGAATTACTTCTTCAATACCATTTTTACCGACTTTAACAGGAACTCCAATGCATGAACCGCCAGAAATTCCTTCTATTTCATCTTCAACGTATGCAGAAAGAGTTAAAAGCCTTTTTTCGTCTTGGGATATACATCGAATAATATTTAAAATTGCGGATGCAGGCCCATATTCAGAACCATTTTTTAAATCGATTATTTCTTTTCCATAACCTCTGATTCTTTCAAGCGTTTCATAGTATGGGAAATTTTCATATCCTGGAAGTCTTCTAGCAGGAATTCCTCCAATTGAGGTTGCACTCATAAGTGGAACCATGCTGTCGCCGTGTTCACCAACAATTCTCGTCCTTACATCATCAATATGGACTTTGAAATATTTTGCAACTGCAACTTTAAATCTCATGGAATCAAGGTGCGTACCAAGCCCAAATACCTGATTTTTTTCGTATCCGCTCTCAATATATGCCTTATAAGTCATGACATCAACAGGGTTTGTTATCATGAATAATTTAGTATCACAGCACTTTGAAATATCTTTCACGTATTTTTTAACTATCTTAGCATTCTCTTTTGCAAGGTCAAGCCTTGAAATCTCGCCATTTCTTGAAATTCCTGAAGTAATTACTGTAATATCCGAACCATTAACACATGACATTTCGCTATCTGAAAAAACTTGAATATCGGTATCTTGGCCTGATGCAGCCATTGAATCATATAAATCCATTTTAAGTCCTTTTAATTTATTTATTGAATTATCTCGCCCTATTAACTTAATGTGTTTTATATATGGTTCTTTAGATAACAATAAAGATAATGCACTTCCAATTTTTCCGGAAGCTCCAATTATTGCTATATCCATTAATCTCACCTTTAGAAAACTCAGAAAAAATATTACATTTAAAACATATATAAAAGATATATATCTAACTAAAAATTTTAAAATATTAGCATAACATTTATATAATGTATTACAATATAATAAAATAGTATTATGTTAGCGATACTTTATAAAAATTAATATTATTAAAATGTAAAAGGGCAGTAAAATTTAAAAACAAAAGGGATACTATGGCAATAAAACTAGATACTGAAGTGGACAAAAAAGCAGTTGAAATACTGTTAAAAGCCCCATTAATGTCAAAAGATGAGTTAGATATTACAATAAATAATTTAAGACAGATGGCTGCAAAAAAATCTGGAAAACGAAATATCCGGTATGTAATGGACTTATGGGCAGATAAAGCCTATTCAATATCAATGAAATGCTAACTTCATTTTTTAGATTATTTTAAGTTTTATTAAATTTACTATTAAATTTTAATAAATGTACTATAAATCAACGATAAATTCAACTTTCCAGACTTCATTTTCATTTGAAATGTTCATCCTGTGATATGTTATCGCTTTTACTTCCTCTTTTGGTTCATATTTATCTATTGTAAAAAAATCCCCATTTGAAGAACATTTTAAAAAGTAGCCTTCATTTTTTTTAATTATTTCAATATCAAATTCTGAAAACACGAGTGCTTCAGAATCGTGAAGTATTAAAAGTTCTGTTAGAAAGTCATATAACAACCCTTCCAAGTCATCTGATTCCAATTCAAAATAGCGCTTTTCAAATTTTTGAATTTTGTGTACATCCACCATCAAATTAAATAGGCCTTTTGCTGAATTTTGAAATGATTCTTCCAAATTTGTTCCAACCGCAATAATTCCGATATCTGCCATTGTTTCAAAGTACGTATACATCATTTAACACCGTTTTTCTGTTTTTATCAAATAGCCATTACATTCATTTTTTAAATAGTCTTCAATAATAAATTTGACGTTAAAAAAGCGTTCAACAACATAAATGTTTGTAAGCGTGTGGTTTGTTATTCCTGAAACGCCTATTTTAATCTCTGAAAAGGGCATAAATGGAATTATTTGGTCAGTTAAATGATTATCAATAGCCATTTTAGTATCTATTTCCCTAATTAACTGATCTACTGCTCTTTTTCCAACTTTTTCTGAACTTATGCCCTTTTTTCCAAGAAAATCTGAACCTAAAAAATTATTCCATAAAAATATTCCAACGCCGGTACTTTTTCCAGTCGTGTTCTCAATATTAATTCTTGAATCGTAACCATATTTCATTAATTCGTCAAAAGCAGACTTTTTAATTCGATTAGATACTGATTCATCAATATTTTGGTTAAATATAATTCCGTTAATTTTTTTTGAAGTATTTTCAATTAATTCAAGATTTTTAACTTTTGAGGGCATTAATTTCAGTTTTACGCTTCCTTTTCCTTCTGGAAAAAATCCCCTGTTAATTTTTTCTATTTTAAAATTTATCCCAATATTTTTTAAAAATTTTAACGTGATTTGTTCCATATAATCAATGGGTGGTGAAAATTCAACGTTAGTTCCGCCAATTATTGTAATTTCAACGGTTTTTTTAATTAAAAGAGATAAAGGAATTAATGACTGGATTACAAGGGAAATACTGCCTGCACTTTTAATATCAATTGTAAAATCCTCTTCTAAAATTTCTCCAGGGTAGAATAAAAGAGTATCTGAGCCCTTAAAAAGACCTTCTGTTTTCCCATTACAGAGCTTTGAGACCGCAAGCACGCATGAAACGTGCTGATTTGAAAGACCTGGATTTTTTCTATTTTTTCGAATATTTATTATTTTTATAGGTATGTTTAAAACCGCTGAAAGTGAAATTGCAGTCCTTACAATTTGCCCACCACCTTCAAGATAGCTCCCATCAATCAATATCATAAAATCCCCTAAATCCAGTTAAATTTTTGTAATTAAGTAATTTCCAAGTAAAAGTGCATCCCCAATAGAGTTAAAAGATAATAGTGCATCTTTTTCGGTACATACTATAGGTTCCCCGTGTAGATTAAAACTAGTGTTTAATACTGCCGGAATAGTAGTTATATCATTTACCGTAGATACAATTTCATAATAAACTTTATTAAATTCTTTATTTATAGTTTGAGCCCTTGTAGTTCCATCAACGTGAATTGTTCCTTCAATTTTTGATTTTTTATCTTCAAAAACGTCAAATAATGTCGTCATAAAGGGGCTATGTCTTGAATTTATCAAATAATCACTCATACATTCATCAAGTATGGTTGGTGCATAGGGCATGAATGAATCCCTTTTTAGTGCTTTTGAAATTTTTAATGCATTTTTCTTTGTTGGAAGTGCCAAAATACTTCTATTTCCAAGTGCTCTTGGCCCAAATTCCATTTTTCCCCGTGCTACACATACTATATTATTTGAAGATATTAAGTTTCCAATATAGTTAGGAATTTCCTTGTCTTCAATATATTCTACACTAAAATTTGATTCCAAATGTTTTAAAATATCATTAACATTATTATTTTTAATTTCATACCCTAAATATGTATTTTTTAGTTCAAAAATATTATTTTTAGAGTGTATTAATGATGAACCAATAGCTAAACCTTCATCACCTGAAAATGGCGGAACATAAAGGTCAGTTATAAACTCCTGCTCAATTATTTTTTTGTTTAATTTTACATTTTGAGATACTCCTCCACTAAATACAATGTTTTGGATACCTGTTTCAAATACAAACTGTTTAAGAAGTTTTAAAACAGATTTTTCGAGTTCATTTTGTGCATATCTTGAAATTTCATATTTTTTATCCCATTCAAGATTTTTTGATGTTAAAAATATTTTTTGTAAGGTTTTTGTTGATTCGTGCCCAATAACTCCGAGATAATTTTTAAAAGTTTTTATTTTACAATTATAGTCAATAATTTTCTGAGTTGGTAAACATTCTGAAAAATCATAACTTGAAAGGCTCATCACCTTTCCTTCATCTTCCATTGGCTTAAATCCAAGTAATTCAGTAACTGATGCATAAAAATCCCCTATTGAATCAATTAAATCACTTTGAGAAATAATATCAACTTTATTTTTTTTTCCAATTGAAACTGTTGATGAAAATCCATCTCCTCCGCCGTCCATTGTTAAAATTAAACATTCTTTAAAACCAGAAAGTTTATAAAGTGCAGTATGGCATAGATGGTGGTTATAATAATAAATCGGGATTTCTAACCTTTTTTGGAGTTCTTTTATGTTTTTTAACCGTTCACCCTTTCTAAAAATTCCTCCAACAGTTATTGCTTCTAGTTTTTCATACTCTTCATATTCTTCATATTCAAATTTTTCCAATGATTGTCGAATAGAATTTAGAGGAAATCCCCTAAAATTTTTTTTTCTTGTAAATCTTTCCTCACTTGAAGCTTGAATTATTTCTTTTTTAGATATAATCGAAGAACTTGCATTGTGCCCATCAAAAACGCCAAGTATCATAGTTTCACATTTTTATTTTGCATAAATGAAATAAACGTAAAAATAAATGTAAAAGTAAAAATAATTTAAACACCTTTTTTAAAGTCATAGTTTAATAATATTTATATAATATTTAGATTTAATAAAATAAAAAGCATTTAATTTTATAATCATGACATGTTAATTTGGTGATCCCATGAAAGGAGCAGAGGCTATGATGAAAGCCCTAAAAGCGGAAAATGTAAAAGTCCTCTTTGGATATCCAGGAGGTCAGTTACTTCCCTTTTATGATGCACTATACCACACAGATTTTGTACATATTTTAACAAGACATGAACAGGCCGCAGCCCATGCAGCCGATGGATATGCAAGAGCGAGTGGTGACGTTGGAGTATGTGTGGCTACATCGGGACCTGGAGCTACAAACCTTGTTACAGGAGTTGCAACGGCCCATGCAGATTCTTCACCAGTTGTCGCATTAACCGGGCAAGTTCCGACCAGATTAATAGGAAATGATGCATTTCAGGAAATTGATGCACTTGGAATTTTTATGCAAATTACAAAGCATAACTTTCAGATTCAAGATACTAGCGAAATTCCTAAGATATTTAGGAAGGCTTTTGAAATTGCAAAAACTGGGCGACCAGGTGCGGTTCATATCGACTTACCAAAAGATGTACAGGATAGTGAGTTGGATTTAGAAAAATACCCTATTCCTGCAGACATAAATTTACAAGGATATAAACCAACAACTTTTGGACATCCTTTGCAGATTAAAAAAGCAGTTGAAATAATTCAGAATTCTAAAAGGCCAGTAATTATTGCTGGAGGGGGAGTTCAAATTGCTAATGCAAGCTTAGAACTTATAAAATTATCCGAATTTGTAAAAATTCCCGTATGTACGACATTAATGGGTAAAGGGGCGTTTCCTGAAGAACATCCTTTAGCGCTTGGATTAGTTGGAATGCATGGGACAAAAGCATCAAACTATTCAGTCTATGAAAGTGACGTTTTAATTGCAATTGGCTGTAGATTTTCAGACCGGATTACTGGAGACTTATCCTCTTTTGCACCCCATGCAAAAATAATACATATAGATATAGACCCTGCAGAAATTGGAAAAAACGTAAGAGTGGATATCCCAATCGTAGGGGATGCAAAAGCAATTTTAAAAGATATTTTAACCCATATATTGAAAAAACAGCCAATAAATAAAAATGAATGGATGGAAAACGTTAAAAAACTTCAAAAAGAATCCCTTCCAATCATGGACTTTGATAATAAGCCCGTAAAACCGCAAAGACTCATTAAAGAAATGATGCTTGCATTAAGGGAATTAGACCCTTCATTAAAAAATACGATTATTACAACAGATGTTGGGCAGAACCAGATGTGGATGGCACATTACTTCCAGTCAAGTGCTCCAAAATCGTTTATATCGTCAGGTGGGCAGGGTACAATGGGTTTTGGTTTTCCTTCAGCAATTGGTGCAAAAATAGCTAGGCCTGATGCAAGTGTTATTTCAGTTACCGGAGATGGTGGATTTTTAATGAATTCACAAGAACTTGCAACTATTTCAGAATACCAAATCCCGATTGTTATAGCGATATTTGATAACAGAACCCTTGGAATGGTTTATCAGTGGCAAAATCTATACTATGGGAAAAGACAGTGTGCAGTTCATTTAGGAAATACTCCTGACTTTGTAAAACTTGCAGAAAGCTATGGTGTTGATGCATTAAGAATCGAAAGTCCTGAAGATATTAAAGAATCATTTAAAACTGCCTTAAAAAGCGGAAAACCTTATTTATTAGATATTATTATTGATCCAACAGAAGCTCTCCACATGGTGCCACCAGGAGGAACCATGACAAACATATTATTCCCTGAAAGACAGGAACCTACTCCAAAGCCCACTTGCTTTAATGACATGAAAAAAATTCTTAATTTAAAGGTCTAATCAGGTGATTTCCAATGGAACACAAACATATTATTTCGGTCTTAGTACTACATAGGCCAGGAGTACTCCAAAGAATTTCAGGATTATTTACAAGAAGATGGTTTAATATATCAAGCATTACTGTTGGAAGCACTGAAAATCCAGAAATTGCAAGAATGACTATCGTAGTAAATGGAGACGATAATGTACTTGAACAGGTAATAAAACAGTTGAATAAACTTGTTGAAGTTGTAAAAGTAACTGATTTAAACAGTAGTAAATCTGTTCAAAGAGAACTCTGCCTTGTAAAAGTTTATGCGCCAACCGAAGACAGTAAATCCCAAGTAATCCAGTATGTAAATATATTTCGTGGAAAAATTATTGATTTAAGTACTGAAACACTTACTGTTGAAATCACAGGGGATGAACAAAAAGTAAACGCATTTTTAGACCTTGTAAGGCCAATGGGCATAAAAGAAATTGCAAGAACAGGTTTAACGGCACTTATGAGGGGTTCTAAAATATTAAAATCAAATAAGGCATAACTCATTATTTAATATTTAAATATTACTACATTACAGTATATGGCTTAAAGTAACTTAAAACGTAGTAAACAGTAGTAAATCTGTTCAAAGAGAACTCTGCCTTGTAAAAGTTTATGCGCCAACCGAAGACAGTAAATCCCAAGTAATCCAGTATGTAAATATATTTCGTGGAAAAATTATTGATTTAAGTACTGAAACACTTACTGTTGAAATCACAGGGGATGAACAAAAAGTAAACGCATTTTTAGACCTTGTAAGGCCAATGGGCATAAAAGAAATTGCAAGAACAGGTTTAACGGCACTTATGAGGGGTTCTAAAATATTAAAATCAAATAAGGCATAACTCATTATTTAATATTTAAATATTACTACATTACAGTATATGGCTTAAAGTAACTTAAAACGTAGATTAAACAAATGTAGATATTAAACATACTTATCCTTTTTATCTTTTTTTGACCAGTAATTAGCTAAAATTGGCCCAGTAATATTGTGCCAGACGCTAAATAATGCACCCGGAACCGCTGCAAGTGGTGAAAAATGAATTGTTGCAAGAGCTACGGCTAATCCCGAATTTTGAACTCCCACTTCTATTGAAATTGCTCTAACCTTTTTTTCGTCAATTTTAGCCATTTTTGATATTGTATACCCTAGTAAAAGGCCAAGTATATTGTGAATAATAACTGCCAAAATCACAACTATTCCTGAAAAAACTATTTTTTCAGCATTTGCACCAATTATGGCCCCCACTATTATTACAATTGCAAAAACGGAAATTAAAGGTAAAATCTGCCTAATATGGTCGATTTTTTTTCCAAGGAGGTTATTTATAAAAATTCCCATGAATACCGGAATAGCAACTATTTGAACGATTGAAACGAAAATGGATATTGTAGATACGTTTATCCAATGTCCCGCCGACCATAGTACAATTAGTGGTGTTAAAAGTGGGGCAATAAGGGTTGAAAAACTAGTTATTGCAACTGAAAGTGCAACGTCCCCTTTTGCCAAATAAGTTATAACGTTTGAAGCAGTTCCACCGGGACATGCACCAAGGAGAATTACTCCTATTGCAATTTCAGGAGGTAAACTTAATAGATAAGAGACTACTAACGCTAAAATGGGCATTAATGTAAATTGGAGTAGCGTACCAAACACTACGTCAATTGGCCTTTCTAAAATAGCTTCAAAATCACTAACTTTAAGTGTCATTCCCATTCCAAACATGATAATCCCTAAAAAAAGACTTATGTAGGGCATTGCCCAAGAGAATATTGGAGGATGCAAAAAACCAGCAATCGAACCTAAAACTACCAATACTGCAAAATAATTCTCTGAAAATTTTGTAAATTTCCAAATTATTCGCCATAGTCCGATAGGTTCGTTAGTCATAGTTACCACCAATGGAAAAGTTTAAGTTTTAGTTTTATTAAATTTTCCAAATTATTTTTTGGTTATTATTAATTTATTATTTTCAGCATATAAATCAAATATAAATGTTTTTTAATCATAATTTAAAAATTAACATAAATTATCCAAAATATCTTTAAAATGTTTGAAAAACCATTTAAAAGGAAATAAACTATTAATATCCCTTTTTAGAATAATAATTATATTTTTTTAAAATTTCAATCAATAACCGCTTAGTTCCTTTAAAAAACTCGCTGTCTTTAGTTATAGAATTTAAAAAATGTTTAATACCAGTTATAAGTTCAGATTGTACGTCAGTAAATTTTTTAAGACGTATTGGGCGGATATCCCATATTTTGAGGTACCCATTTTTAATTACTTTAAAAATGCTATTTTTGTCATTATTTGATAATTTATCGAAAAGTACAGTAATAACTCGTTCATTAAGTTTATTAAACGATATAACTGATTCTAAAACTGGCCTTATAACTTTAAAATCGTTAAAATACCCTTCCTGTTCTAAATTAACAGAATACTCTATTAGTTGAATGTAAACTTGGTAAATTTGAATAATCTCATTTTTAATGTTTTCGTTATCTTTTTCAATTTCTTTTTCAAACAGTTCTTTTTCAATATCATTTAAATTTTTTTTAATTTGGAAAAATGCATTTTCAGAGTTTAAAATATGGAATTCGTCCTTTTTTTCAGAAATTAAATCTAATCTAGCTTCCAAAATACCTTTTAAATCATGTAAACCATCAAGTGAACTTTTATTTTCGTTTATCAATTTTAAAATTTCTTCCATTTTTTGTAATATTTTTATTTTAGGGTTGGTATTTATTTCATTCTTCAAAGGTATCCCTCAACTAACGAATAAACAAAATTTTATCTAATAAATAAAATTTTTTAATTAAAGGATATCTATTTTTTTAATTGAGCCCGATAAAAAGATATAAATATAAAAAGGATTATTTTATTTATTTTCATATTTTATAGATTATATTTTTAATCCAGAAATATTTAAACATTAAAGTATATTTAGTCAATAATATTTGTAATTATTCTATAAAAAAGCTATAAATATAATGATTTTATTTTAATTAATCGATAAATTTATAGATCTAAATAAGAATATATGTGGCATATATGTTAACATTATATATGATTATGTGATAATGGATTGTGAGATTAGAGGTGAAGACTATGAAGGTATTCTACGATGCAGACATAAAATTAGACGCTTTAAAAAGTAAAACAATTGCAGTTATTGGTTACGGAAGTCAGGGTAGAGCCCAGTCTTTAAACATGAAAGACAGCGGTTTAAACGTTGTAGTTGGTTTAAGGAAAAACGGTGCTTCATGGGAAAACGCTAAAAACGATGGTCATGAAGTATTAACGATTGAAGAAGCTTCAAAAAAAGCAGACATAATTCATATATTAATCCCTGATGAATTACAGGCTGAAGTTTACGAAAGCCAGATAAAACCATACCTTACAGAAGGAAAAACATTAAGCTTCTCACACGGCTTTAATATCCATTATGGGTTTATTATTCCGCCAAAAGGAGTTAACGTGGTTTTAGTTGCACCAAAGTCACCCGGTAAAATGGTTAGAAAAACATACGAAGAAGGATTTGGTGTTCCGGGATTAATCTGTAT
Organism: Methanococcus vannielii SB; assembly: GCF_000017165.1. Classification (NCBI taxonomy): domain Archaea; kingdom Methanobacteriati; phylum Methanobacteriota; class Methanococci; order Methanococcales; family Methanococcaceae; genus Methanococcus; species Methanococcus vannielii. The sequence continues at coordinate 1,552,662 of NC_009634.1, read as the reverse complement.
AGAAGTAGATGCTACAAATACTGCATTTGAGACTGTTTCAGCAATGGCAAAGGGGATCGGCCTCTCAAGAGCAGGCGTTATCCAGACAACATTTAGGGAGGAAACTGAAACCGATCTTTTTGGTGAACAGGCAGTATTGTGCGGCGGAGTTACTGAATTAATTAAAGCAGGATTTGAAACACTCGTTGAAGCAGGATATTCACCTGAAATGGCGTATTTTGAAACATGCCACGAGTTAAAATTAATTGTTGACTTAATTTACCAAAAAGGATTCAAAAACATGTGGCATGATGTAAGTAATACTGCAGAATATGGTGGACTTACAAGAAGAAGCAGAATCGTTACTGCTGACTCAAAAGCTGCGATGAAAGAAATTTTAAAAGAGATTCAAGATGGAAGATTTACAAAAGAATTTGTTCTTGAAAATCAAGCTAAAATGGCACATTTAAAAGCAATGAGGAGACTTGAAGGCGAATTGCAAATTGAAGAAGTCGGTTCAAAGTTAAGAAAAATGTGTGGTCTTGAAAAAGACGAATAATTTTTATTTTTTATCTATTTATTTACTTTTTTAGGGGGATTTTTTTGAAAATTTTCGCAAAAATTGGTGAAAACTCTTTTGAACTTGAATTTTCAAAAGATATAACTATAAACGATATTTTGAATCTTTTGAAAATAAAAGATGTTTTGGTCGTAAGAAACGGCGAAATTTTGTCAGACGATGATTTAATATATGAAAATGAAACTTTAAGACTCGTCCCTATAGTTTCGGGAGGATAAGTTTCAAAGTGAAATATTTAATATAACATTTTTTTCCAGAAATATAGTTACTATTTGTATAATCTATATTATCCAATTTACATTATTTAACTCTGTATAAAGGTGTTTTAATGGCTTATATTGATATTGACTGTAACGATATTAAAGGCAAAGAAATCTACGAAAAAGTTATACAGACATCGTTAGAAGATTTAGTTTTAGGAAAAGCGATTGTAAAATCAAAGATGATTTGTAGGCAGGATATTCCATACTTTATAATTGGAATACTGCCAAAATCAACCTCGAAATTAATAAGGTTAAGAGATGTTGTAACCGTTGAGGAGACAGTTGAAGAAAATGGGAAAGTAGTCTACAAGTTAAAAATAGATGATGAAACGTATGCTACAGAACTTTTAGAGAAAATAAACGTGATAGATCAGCCTTCAAGATTTGAAATCATAACGGATTCAAAAATAGATTCGGATATGATAATTCATGATGCAAAGGAAGACTTTGTTGAAAGGGTTTTAGACTTCATGAACCGGGTTTTTCCAGAAGGAATGAGAGTTAGAAAAACATTTCGTGGAACTTCAATAGTGATGGTTGCATCTGAAAAACCAATTGAAGAACATTGGGAAAAAGAAGCTTTAAACCTCCAAAAGGAGCTTGAACAATTTAAATGATTTATTGGCCCCGTTAATTAGGATAATTGCTATAAAAAGTAATTCAAACCAGGTGTGCAGAGCCATTAAGGGAATGCCCATCATACTGGTTAGAATACCATGTAAGGTATTCTTCAATATATCTAGTAAAATGTTCAACAGGATTTCCACCATTTTTGGCCATAAATCTTTTTTAAGACTACTAAGTGCTTGTAGTAATTGATATTAATAGTATTAAACCATATATATTAGTAAAATCTTTTTTAACTGCATAATCCCCAAATTAGATTTAAAAATTATTTTAAATCGCTACCACCTATAAAGTTTAATTTATAGTTTTACAATTAAAATTGAGAATTTTTAATATTTAAAAACCATAGTATTTAGTTTATTTTTTCCTTTAAAGGGTTTAAAGTCGTTTTAATAAGTTTAATACGATTTTAAATGCTATTTAAGTAGTAGAAATATTTATATAGTTTAATTATAATTAATATATTTAAGCATTATTAAAAATATTAAGAGTGCTTAAAAATTACGTAAATTTATCGAATAGTATAAGCAAGAGGTGAGTTAAATGAACTCGAGAAGTGGAATTAGCGGTAAAAAAAGAAATAAATAATTAAGTAAATACTAGCTAGTGTAAAATACAGTTTAGTAGTAAGATGTACAAATTAAATTTATAATAATATCCTAACTAAAAAATCTTTATATGTAGTCAGTAACTTAAAAGTATCTTTTTTACGTGTTTTATAGTTTTTAGCTCAATTTAGCTCTGAAAATTTTTAGCATTTAAATCCCAATTTAAAAGTACTTTCAAATTCAAAAAAGCATTAAGTTATGTAAAATTGTTATTTTTAAAGTATTATTCATTAATTTTATTTATAAGTTTTTTAATCCCTATAATTTCTTCAATTTTAGTATTATCTAATTTTTCGGAGTTTAGTACTTTACTTATCCATTTTGAACTTGTGGTTATATAATAAGGGTCCCCAATATATTTATATATTTCAATGTCGAGTTTAGACCACCTAATATACACATTTTCAAGGTTTCCACTACATTCAAAGTTAGATAACTTATCAATACAGCTTTCTAAAATGGATTTAATATTCCCACTCCGTAAGGTTAATTCCCCACAAAGAAAAATATTTATTTTAAACTATTTAAATTGAACAGTCTTAAATTGTATTATGCAGGTTTAAATAGCCAATGTAATTTAACAATTAAATTCTGTGCATGTATTTAAAAATATTTTCGTGTTGTACGTTTATTTTAACTCCTATTTCAGCCCCTAATCGTTCAAGATCCTGTTTTAAATTCGAAATATCGCCTTTTAAATTCGAAATATCTGCCATCATTATCATGGTAAATAATTCTTCCATAATAGTTTGCCGGATATCTACAATGTTTGCTTCATGTTCCGCAAGAACTTTCGTAACCCCTGCAACAATTCCGGGCTTATCTACACCAACAACAGTAATTACAACGTTTTCCATTCAATAACACCTGTAACAATTAATGTTTATTTTTAAGTCTATCTTTTAAAGTATCATTTATACCTTGTGGTTAAATATAAAATTAAAAAAAGAATTAGTGCGAAAAGTGTTTTAAATCATAAATATCAAGTTTTTTGCCTTTTTCTGAAAGGTGTTTTTGCTCTGACAAAAGTCCTGCAGCATCAGCCCTACATTGTTGACATGCTCTAAACTGGTGAACGTATTCTTCAGCCGTGTCACGAATATTGCTTATTTCTTCGCAGGTTGGCCTTCTTAAATTATCCATTTTGTACATCGGAATTAGTGGAATTATGTTTTGGACGAACGCATCTTTTTCAAATGTTTTTGCAATATCTATTACGTGTTCCCCATTTATTTCGGGAATCAGTACCGTATTTATTTTTACTGCAACATCGCGTTCAGAAAGCATTTTAACTCCTTCAATTTGGTTTTTGATTAGTAATTTAGCACCCTCTTCCCCTCGATAAATTTTTCCTTCAAAATAAACCCAATCAACAATTTTTGCCTGAATTTTAGGGTCAACCGCATTAACAGTTACTGTTACTGTTTTTATACCAAGTTCCGCAAGTCTTTCTGCATATTTTGGAAGCAGTAATCCATTTGTAGAGAGACATCGAACCATTTTTGGAAATTTTTCTTTTAATATTTCTAATGTTTCAAAAGTTTCTTCATTAAAAAGGCTATCTCCCGGCCCTGCAATTCCTGCAACTTGAATATTTGGCATCCGTTCTAAAAGATCAGTAAGGTAGTTTTCAACTTCTGATGGCTTCATTATGTGATTTGAAACACCAGGTCTGTCTTCACATACTGATTCAGCACCAATGCTTCGTTTACAAAACCTGCACGCAATGTTACATTTTGGGGCTACTGGTAAATGCACCCTTCCTACTTTATGATGTAGTTTTTCATTGTAACAAGGATGTACGCTTGTAATGTGTGCAAATTTTGACATTTTGTCCTCTTTCATTATAATCACCACACTTTAAATAATTATTATATTATATATCAATCTATACATATATTTAAGTATTTATATATTATATTTGACCGGAATTAATTTTAGAAATGAATTATTTATTTTTTAGATAATAAACTTTGTCGTTTTCTCTTGCTAAACTACTAATTTTAATTCCCACATTTTGCCCCTTTTTTGCGCATTCTATGTTTTTCCCGTCAATCTGAATTGAGGTTACTTTTTCTTCGATACATCCTGTAGTGTTTCCAATTATTAAAATTTCATCGCCTATTTTCAAATCATTAGTAAGAAATACTTCTAAAACTCCTGCTTTTTTATAGTAATTTAAAGCGATTCCAACTTCGACTTTTTTGTACCTTGAAATATTCCCTTCAAATTCATACTGAATATCAGAATTACATGAAGTTCCCCTAAAATAAAAACCTGTATCGTAACCTCGATTATATACTTTTTCTAATTCTGCCTTAAATTTGGGGATTTTTTCAAAATATGATCCATCAAAGATAGAATCAATTGCTTCACGGTAAATTTTAGTCGCCCTCATAACATAATCGAGGTTTTTTGCCCGTCCTTCAATTTTAAAGCAGTCAAAAACTTCAATCAGTTCCGGAACGTATTCAATCATTGAAAGATCTTTTGGAGATAAGAGATATTTCCCATTACATAATAATTCATGAGTTCCATCGGAATGCTCATTTATTAACTTCCAATTTCTCCTACAAGGTTGTAAACAGTCTCCACAGTTTGCATTTTTATTAAATAAATAAGAGCTTAAAAAGCACCTTCCGCTTATTGCGGTACATAATGCCCCGTGAATAAAACCTTCTAACTCTAAATCGATATTTTTTGACTTTAAATTTTTTTTAATCTCTTTTATCTGCGTTAATGTAAGTTCCCTAGATAAAACGGCCCTTTTAGCAAATTTTGAATAAAATTTAGCAGTATTAGAATTTGTAATATTATTTTGAACGCTTGCATGAACTTCAATACCCATTTCACCTGCCAAAATCATTGCCCCAATATCATTTACAATTACTGCATCAACTTCTGATGATTTTGCAAATTCAAGTATTTCCGTTAATTTTGAAACATCATTTTCGTAGACTACAGTATTAGTACAAAGATATACTCGTTTGTTTTTAGAATGTGCAAATTTAATTCCTTCAATTAGTTCATTCCTATCAAAATTTTTTGCAGTTTTACGCATGCTCATTTCTTTTAACCCGCAATAAACTGAATCCGCACCATTATTAAATGCAGTAATTAGTCCAGTTAAATCTCTTGCAGGAGATAATAATTCTACCATAAAGTATCCACCAAGTAGCCATATATATACTAATATAAATATTACAAATCATCATATTTTACAAGCGATTGTACATTATATCCTTTTAATTTATCTCTTCCATTCAAATTCGTAAGCTCAATTACGAAACTAAGTGCTGAAACATTCCCACCTATTTTTTCAACAAGTTTTGTAACTCCTAAAACAGTTCCTCCGGTTGCAAGGAGGTCATCAACTACTGCAACATTTTGACCTTTTTCTATACTATCACTATGGATTTCAAGCCTATCAAGTCCATATTCAAGAGCATAATCCACAGAAAATGTTTTAAATGGGAGTTTTCCAGGTTTTCTAACTGGAACAAATCCCAAATCTAATTCTTGTGCAACCAAAATTCCAAATAAAAAACCACGTGCTTCAGGTCCAACTATAACGTCGATATTTTTATCTTCGAGGTATTTTGTAATCTCTTTTGTAGTGTGCTTCATTGATTTAGGGTCTTTTAAAATTGGAGTTACATCTTTAAAACTTATTCCTTTTTTCGGGAAATCGTCTATGATTCTTATCTTTTTTCTTAAATCCATTGTATTCACCGGGTCATACTCGTATAAACAGAAGATAAAATTCTTGTAATTTTGTTACGGCACAAATTTAGGATTTTTAAAATATCCTATTTAAACGTATATACTATTTGCATGTTTTTTATTTATATATTAAGGTATTTTCTTTAAATGGTTAAAGTTATAAAATGGACGTGAAAATTAAAAATATTCTTTTTATTTAAAAATAATTGGATTTTTTAAAAATTTAAAAATGTATGTACCTGTTAAAATTATTTTTTATCCCTTTTTTTATTGCATCCAATTTATCTTCGGGCAATGATCCGTAAAATTCATTAATTTTTTTAGGGTTGGTGATCATTCTTTCTGCAATTATATTTATTAGATTAAATATGATTTTGCAACACACTCATCCTTTCCATTTAAGTCAATCTGACCAGGATGAACAGATTCATTTCCAATAACCCTCAATATATCTAAAGATTGTTGTATTTCAACAGGAAGGCCTTTTTAACTAAGTTTGCAATATCATTATTAATTATTTCCCGATTCACCCAGTTCTTTACATAGTTTTTGGACTGCTAATCTTAATAAAGCTGCGGAAGCTCTTGGGATTTATTTATTATCGAAGCAGCTTTCATATAATCTTTTTTAATATTTTAAGGTAAATCTGGATTTGGATCCGGAATTCCAGATTTATCAGGATAAATTAAGTTCCCACTAACCAATATAGGATGTTTCTACATCAATTACAGTTAAATATCCTAACATTTTTGAGTTTGTCGAATGGATTTTAATTAACATTATGCCATCCTTGATGAACATAAACGCCACAGAATGGACAGTTAAGTTCTTTTTTTCAAATTCTGGAGGATAGTACTTATTTTCCATTAAAAACCCTCGAATATGTATTTAACATTAAATGAATATTCTTTTGTAAAAGACAATATATTTCATTTGCGGTGTAATCGGAAATATACTTTAAAAAGAAAATCAATCTATAATTTTGAAAATAATTTTTGTAGGGTTCATTTTTATTGGGCTAAATATTTAAATAATTAATATGTAATTCAGGTAGAGAAATTATGCAAAGTATAAAAAAAATACCTAATGGAAAAGAAATTGTAGAATGCGAAATATGTCTCCACAACAGCAAAACACGCCCGATGTTCAAACATGCAGGAAAAAAAATCATCTGCATTGAATGTATGAATGCTTTAAAATTTCCAAGAAACTTTGAAGAAATGGAAAAAGAAGTAACTGAATATTTAGACGAACTAAGGATTAAAAATAATAAATATAACTGTATTTTGGGATTTTCTGGTGGAAAAGATAGTGTTGTAGCATTATATCTATTGGTAAATAAACTTAGAATAAGACCGTTATGCGTAACTATAGATAATGGATATTTAGCAGAAGAAGCCATTTTAAACTGTAAAAACATTACAAAACATTTCGGAGTTGATTGGCTCGTCATTAATAAAGATTTCACTAAATTTTTTAAAGAAACAATTTCTAAAGGAGAATCCCCATGCAGGATATGTTCTAGTATGAATATGCATGAAATCTGGCAGTTTGCAAGACAGACTAATATAAATACCATAGTAACTGGACATGAATTACCTTTTGGGACAACTGCAATTCGTGAAATGAAAAAAAACATTAAAATGTTGAGATTACTTTCAGTATACCAGTTAACCGAAGAAGACCGCTACGAAATATTAAAAGAACTTCCTTGGAAAAACCCTGAACTTGGAGGTTACACTACAAATTGTCTTGTTTTAGCACCTGCTTTAAGGGAATTTAGAAAAAAACACGGATTTAGTTTTGAATTTGACAGAATATGTGCAATGATTCGTTATGGGTTAATGGATAAAGAAAAAGCCAAAAGTGCATTAAAATGTCCTGAATTTTCAGATGACGTTTATGAGGAATTAAAAAAAAGAGGTCTTAATTTAAAAGAATTAGAATAACTTGGAAGTGCAACTTATGAAAGTAAACTACTCAATGAAATTTAAATCGGAAAAGGAAGTAATCAAAAGTTTAAATGTTGATGATGTAAATGATGGGCTCATTATTAAAACAGAGTATCGGGACGACTGTATTAATTTAAATATAATTACAAATAGCACCGGCTCTTTAAAAAATATACTTGACGACTTTTTTGTAAATTATGAACTTGTAGAGCAAGTTTTTAATCTTAAAAAGTAATCTACTTCTAATTAATTACGTATTATGATAACTAACTTAAAAATAAATAATATTAAAAATAAAATGATTTTAGAATAAGTAAGTCTTAAAAATAGAAGGGGATTTTTAGTGAATATTAAGGAAACATTAAATAATATTAAAGGTACATTAGGGAATTTTAAGCAGGAGTTCGATACCCGTTATGTTATAAGGGGACTGATAGATGGTTCACTGTCAACTCTTGGTGTTGTAATTGGAGCAAGCGGCGGTGAAACATCAACTATTGTTGCAGCGGGGATTGGCGGTGGAATTGCGAATGGAATTTCAAATGTTTTAGGTGCATTAACTGCTGAAAGAGCAATGATTGAAGAAGACCGTGAAAGAAAAGAAAAAAGTCTTTTGATAATGAACGGCAATTTAAAGTCAAGTCATGAATACAAATATAAAATAAATAAAACCCTTTATAGTGGAACTTATGATGGAATTTCAACAACTATTGGGGCAGTGATTCCAGTACTGCCCTTTTTCATTTTTGAACAAAAAATTGCGCTTATTTTTGCAGTTGCTTCTACTCTTATGATACTTCTTGGCTTGGGCATATTTATTGGTAAACTTTCAAGAGAAAATCTGGCTATTTCAGGATTAAAAATGGTTTTAGGAGGAATTATTGTTACAATAATATGTTTTGGAATTGAAAGGTTTTTTGCATAAATATTTTTAACTAAATCGAAATATTAAAGTTAACACGTGGAGTTTACCTATCTTAAAGGTTAAAATATGAACAGTCGTAAGTTTTTTAGAAAATTAAAGGAAGAATGTTTTGAAATAAGCATTTTTGACATTATGAATGCAAAAATCTATTTAGAAAAAGATATGCTTTATGTACCGTTGGATTATAAAGATAAATATATTGAAGACTTTTTTACATATTTTCCAAAAATACTATTGGAAATTAAGAAAAAAAACGAACTTGAAATTGAAAATTTTGAAATACCTAATGAAAGTATTGAAACTGTTAATTCAAGGATATTTAAAGTAGGTTCTAAAAAATCTGGGGAAATTTACTTTAAAAAACTTGTAAAAACTGTTTTAAGCTATCTTATTTTCATAGATAAAAAACCTCTTCATGCAGTAACAACGAGATTTCCAGGCGGAAAAAAAATAATTTTAAAAGACGGCAAATATTATTGTCCAATAAAAGACTCACAATCTAATGGGCTCTCTTTGTGTGAATTTTGTATCTGTGAAGACATAAAATCGATTTAAATAGCCAAACTTAGAAGATTAAAATTTTAAAAGTAGTAAACTACTAAAATAATTTATGCATCAAACTCTTCTTCTTCAAGGCCTGTCGCAATTTTTACAGCGTGGTCAGATATTCTTTCTAAATATCCAATAACGTCTAAAAATACGATACTTGCTTTTGGAGTACATTCTCTTGCATTTAATCTTTGAATGTGTTGTTTCCTAAATGTTTTTTCCATGTTGTCTACTTCATCTTCAAGAAACGTCACACGTTCAATTAATACTTCATCTTCTTTTTCAAAAGCTTCTAAAGCCATTTCAAGTGATTTTGAAACTGCGTCAAACATGAAGTTAAGTTCTTCTATTGCATTTTCGGTAAACTCTATTCCTTCTTCAACAACATTTTCTGCATGTTCAACAATATCTTCTGCAAGATCGCCAATTCTTTCAAGACTTGTAACATTACTTATTAAACTTGTAATTTTTAACTTTTGGCTATCTGAAAGTTCTTGATTTGAAAGTTCAATTAAGTGTGCAGTGATTTCATGTGCAAGTCTATCTATAATTGTCTCTTTTTCATGCACTTCTTTCATTAAATTGATATTTTTATTTATAAATGCTTCTTTTGAAATCCTTAAATTTTCCCTTACAATTTTACCCATGTCAACAACTTCATTTATACCTAATCCAATTGCAATTGAAGGCATTTCCTCGATAATCCTTGAATCCAAATGTTTTACCGGTTTAAACTCTTTTTCATAGTCTTTTATGGGTATTAGTTTTTCAACAGCGTATACGAAGAAACCTGCAAACGGAAGCATTATAAGCGTATTTGTCACGTTAAAAATCGTGTGTGCATTTGCAATCTGCCTTGCAATGTCTCCAGAACTTAAATTTTGAATTAAGGATATTAGTGGCGTTGTATACAATAATACCATGAAAATTATTGTTCCAAAAATGTTAAAAAGAAGGTGCATGAGTGCCGCCCTTTTTGCAGTCCTATTTGCACCAATACTAGATAAAAGTGCTGTAACACATGTTCCAATATTGTCCCCAAATAATATTGGAAACGCAAGTGTAAGACTAAGTGCTCCAGTTGATGCAACTGCAATTAAAAGGCCTATTGTAGCACTACTACTTTGAACAACAAGCGTTATTAAAATTCCTGCAATAATTCCAATTACGGGATTTTCAAGCCCCATTAACATTTCCGCAAAAAAAGGCTCGCTTGCAAGTGGACGCATAACACTTGACATTGTCTGCATTCCAATAAATAGTATACCAAAACCAATTAAAACCTCTGCAACGTCGGAATGTTTTCTTTTTTTAGAAATTAAGTGTAAAAATACCCCTAATGCAACTATCAATGGTGCAATATCCGTTAATTTAAATGCAACCAATTGTGCAGTAATTGTGGTACCGATATTTGCACCCATTATAACCCCTATTGCTTGATTAAGGTTCATTAGTGATGCATTAACGAATCCAACCACCATTACCGTTGTAGCACTACTGCTCTGGATTAACATTGTAACGATTGTTCCAACAAGGACTCCAAGATATTTATTTTTCGTTAAAACTTCTATTAATCGTTTTAACCCATCTCCAGCTACTTTTTGAAGGCCATTACCCATTAAGTTCATACCGTATATAAATAATGCGAGTCCACCAAGAACTCCGGCTATTATCTTGAATTCCATCTATTCCACCAGTTTTAAAAAATTCTAGAATGGGAGAGTTTTTTCATATTAGTAAATTATAGTTCATAGATTGAGAACTTTCATTGGAATTTTAAGTTATTTTAATTGATACCATATTTTATTTAAATGTTCTTGCATTAATTTTAAATAAATAGGTCCGTTAAAATAAGACCTGTTAAAAATAATAATTTAGTTACTATTTTTTACATTCTAAAAATTTAAATCCGTTAGATAAATAATTCTTTAGATAAATATATCTTTTTTTAAGGAATTTAGCTTTAAGAAAAGTATATATATTAAATTACCCATCAATATACTGTTTAAATTTTTAATATAAATCGTAAATCACTGAATTTTTCATGATTTATAAACGCAAAAACTTTTTGCAAAAAGAATATCAATAAAATTTTAAAAATATCGAAAAACGAATACGAATAAAATACTACGAAAGGGCTTTATTTTTGGAAAAAGCCAAGAAACCACTTTTTTGGAGGAGAAGAAAAATGTCAGACGAGAACCTATTGACCAGTTTGGACACATATCTCGCATCAGGTATCCACATAGGTACACAGCAAAAAACCGAAGACATGAAAAGATTCATCTACAGAGTAAGATCTGATGGTTTATACGTTTTAGACGTTAGAAAAACTGACGAAAGATTAAGACTCGCAGCAAAATTCCTATCAAACTACGAGCCACAAGACATTATGGCAGTTACAAGAAGAGTTTACTCAGTAGGCCCTTTGAAAAAATTCGGTGAAACTACAGGAATAAACACGGTTGCTGGAAGATTTGTGCCTGGGACTTTAACAAACCCTGCTGCTAAAAAATTCGCTGAACCTGAAGTAATGTTTTTAAGTGACCCTAGAGTTGACAAACAGGCTTTAAAGGAAGCTATCGAAATTGGAATACCTATTGTAAGTATGTGCGATACTGAACACTTAACTGCACACCTTGACTTTATTATTCCAACAAATAACAAAGGTAGAAAATCAGTATCACTGATGTACTTCCTTATTGCAAGGGAATATTTAAAGAACAGAGGCATAATTGGGGAAGAAGTTCCTTTCAGCTATGACGATTTCCTTGAAAAGGCAATGGGTGCAAAAGTAAAAATGCCTCAGCAAAATCAGAGAGGAAGGCCTCAAAGAAGGTTCCAAAGAAGATAATTACATTTCTTAAAACAAAATACGTGATTTAAATGGACGACTTATATCTCGAATGTCTGGTTTGCGATGACGTAACTTTGCACGAAGTTGTAAAGGAAGTGGAATCCAAAAAACATTTGAAACTTACAGTAAAGTGTTTAGAGTGCGGAAACATTCAAACAATTGAAAAAAGTTTCAAATTAAAGAATGTAAAAATAGTTATTAGTAGATACGATGAATCAGAGCAGATTGTCATTCCACTTGCAGTTGGGGAGTCCATAAAACTTGAAGACATAATTTTGGCAAATGATGAATCCGTTGAAGTCACCAGTATCGAAACAGAAGACTCAAGAAGAGTTTCAGAGTCTCTAATAGAAAACGTAAAAATGGTATGGGCAAAATCAGTTGATGTACCTAAAAAAGTAGGCATATCTATAAATTCGAGAGAAAGTACATATTCTTTCCATATACTTGTTCCACAAAATTACGTGTTTGAAGAAAAGAAGGTATATCGGGCTGGCCCAAACTTCTTTAGGATAAAGCATATTAAAACAGAAAAAGGCAATTTTACGAGGGAACTCGCCCGTAAAGTTAAAAGAATATATGCAGAACCTGTAAAACCACTTAGGGACTATGAAGATTTAACTGAATATATGTTATAATGAGGTGTAAAAATGGCAAGAATGAAAGCAAGATCTGCTAAAGGAAAAAGAGTAGCCAAAGATACCTGGAAATCAAAAGTATGGTACAATATCTACACACCACAATCATTTGGTGGCGATGTAATTGGGCAAACTCCTGCAAATGACCCTTCTGCGTTAATGGGCAGAATTTCAGAAATTAGTTTAAGGGACTTAACAAACGAACATTCAAAGCACATGACCAGAATGTACTTTAAAGTTGATGGCGTAAGCGGTAACAATGCAATAACCCAGTTTGTAGGTCACGATACTACAAGAGAATACTTAAAATCCCAAATAAGAAGAAGAAGAAGTAAAATCAACGTTATCATCGATGTAAGAACAAAAGATGGTTTCAAAGTAAGAGTTAAAGCTTTAGTTTTAACTGCTGTAAGGGCAAGAGACTACCATAAAACAGAAATAAGAGTTAAAATGGAACAAATCATTAAAGAAATGGCAAACGAAACAGCATTTGCAGAATTCGTACATGCTATGGTAATGGGCGGAGTAGGCTCAAAAATTTACAGCGAATGTAAGAAAATGTTCCCATTAAAAAGAGTAGAAATTTTCAAATCTGAAGTTTTAGAATTTGGAAAAGCTGTTCTTGAAGTAACTCCTGAAGCTCAAGAAGCTGTTGAAGGGGAAGAAAAACAATAATTTTTCTTTTATTTCTAATTTATTTTTGAAATATTAAACGTACCAATTGCTTTTCTTTTATTGTTTAATCGGGTGGCTTAACATGGAGGATAAATCCAAAGGACTTATTCTTATGTATATTACGGTTATAATATGAGGTATTTCTTTTGTAGCAATAAAAATTGCTTTAGAATATGTGCCACCAATTGCCCTTGGATTTATCCGGTTTTTAATTGCTTCATTAGTAATGTCGCTTTTTATAAGAAAATTTATAAAATATGAGAAAAAAGATATTCTATATATACTGCTTACTGCATTTTTAGGAATTACTTCATATTTTATATTTGAAAATGTGGCTTTAATATATACTACAGCAACGAATGCATCATTAATTGCAGCAACTGTTCCAATATTCTATTTAATATTTTTTGATTTCACTTCAAAAAAAGTATCAAATAAGTTAAACTATTTTGGGTCGATTTTAGGACTTACCGGTGTTTCAATATTGATATTAAACGGTAAATTTATTCTAAAATTAAACCCGCTTGGAGATATTTTAATGTTTGGCGCTGTTATTTCGTGGGTTTTTTATACATTTACGATACAAAGACTTGAAAAGTACGATAACATGGTTGTATCACGAGATATCATATTATTTGGAACTTTAATGTTTATCCCGTTTGTATTGCTTGAAATAATTTTAAATTTCGGTAAAGTATATAATGAAACATTGTTAAATGTTTTTGCAATTACATCAATACTTTATCTTGCGGTATTTTCTTCAGCAATCGCATATTTATTTTGGAATAAAGCAATAAGGCTTTCAGGCCCAAAAACTGTAACAAATGGAATTTATTATATCCCTATTGTTTCAATTATTGCTGATTCTTTAATTTTAAAGAATATTCCAAATATTTATTCAATATTTGGTGCCATTATGGTATTAATGGGCATATATATAGCTGAAAAGGGCAACAAACTAAAATTAAAAGCTTAAAGTGGTAAAATGAATGGTAAAAGTAGAATCAATATTTTGGCAGGCTTAAAGGTTAACATAATTCTAAAAAAAGACCAAAAAACAGGTAAACTAACTTACGGTATTGTAAAAGATATTCTTACAAATTCAAGCTATCACCCACACGGGATTAAAGTACGACTTGAAGATGGAAGCGTTGGAAGAGTTCAAGAAATTTTAAAGTGAATTAACTAAATATTTATAGCTAATTTGAATATTATCTTAAAAAGGGGTTTTTAAATGAATGTATTAATTATAGGCGCAGGAGCTGTTGGATTATGTTTAGCAGCCAAATTATCACGTGTTTGTAACGTTTTTGCAGTAACTAGGGAAAAAAATGCCAAAATAATTCGTGAATCCGGCTTTAAAATGACAGGAATTTGGGGAAACGGAATTTTTAAATTTGGAGCTTCTGAAGAGGTTCCAAAAATAGATTTTGATTATATCATTATTGCTTCAAAAGGGATTTCAACCGAATCAATCTGTAAACAATTTAAAGATGATATAAAGAATAAAAACGTTGTAAGCATTCAAAACGGTGTTGGAAACGAGGAAATAATTTCAAAGTATACTGATAAGGTAATTGGTGGAACAATAATTACTGGTTTTGAATGGAAAGGTAATGCAGAAGTCCATGTTTCAGTAGAAGGTGGCCCAATGACCGTTGGAAGATACCCTGATGGAACAGATGAAGAAGTAATTGACTTTGTAAAGTTAATAAAAAGTTCAGGAATACCAATTACTGAATCAAAAAATATTCAGGGTGCAATCTGGTCAAAAACAATTTATAATTGTGCATTAAATCCACTTGGTGCGATTATGAATGTTAATTATGGAAAACTTTCAAATAATCATTCTTTAAATATTATTGAAAATATAGTATCTGAAATTTTTGAAATAACGTCTAAAAAAGGAGTAATTCTTCCTTGGAAGACTCCAAAAGAATATTTAAAATATTTAACGGAATTTCAATTGCCAAATACTGCTGCACATCATTCTTCAATGTTACAAGATATTTTAAAAGGAAAAATGACTGAGATAGATTTTTTAAACGGTGCAGTAGTTTCAAATGGGAAAAAATTGGGGGTAAAAACCCCTTATAATGAATTTATTACAGAGCAAGTGAAATTCCTTGAGTTTTTAAAGTCTGAAACAAAGTCGAGTGAATGACACTTCATTAATATTTAATCTAAAAGTATCATTTTGCTTTTTTTAGGTTCTTCATATAATGAATCAAGTTTTATGGCATTATCATAACATTTTAAAGCTTTTTCGGAATTATTTAGTAGGGCATAAGAATTTCCAAGACCATTCCATGCATTTTTATTATTTACATTTAATTCCAAAGATTTTTTAAAACATTCGACAGCTTCTTCACATTGTTCAAGATTATTATTCATATACCCTAAATTACTCCATGAAATATCATCTTTTGGAGATATCCCCACTGATTTTTCATAACATAATTTTGCAGTAGAATATTCTTTCAAAGATGCATGAGTATAACCCTTACTATTCCAAAAAGTACTATTATTAGGTTCTAATTCAACTGCTTTTTCAAAGTAAAAAACTGCTTCTCGATATTTACCCAAACTAGTTAATGATTCTGCTGCGTAAAAATAGTTTTTAGAATTATTATCGTCTATAGTTATTGCTTTTTCAAAACAGTGTAGTGAAAACACGTAATTTTGATCAATATATGACAATATCCCCATATTATACCATGCATCAAAATATTCTGGATTTATAAAAGTTGCTTTTTCAAAACACTTAAATGCTAAATCGTTTTTACCTTTTTTTTCATAACAAAGCCCCTTACCATTCCACGCGTACTCAAAATTTTTGTTTAACGTCAATGCTTTTTCAAAACACTTAAGTGCTTTCTCATAATCGCCTTCATCGAAATATAAATAACCTAATTCATTCCAAGATGAAACTATTTCGTAATAATCCCCAGTAGCATGATCAAAACATTTAAATGCGCCATCATAATCACCAATTTCTTTTAAACACTTACCATTATAAAACCACGTGCTACCAACTGAATCATCTAGTAATAAGCTTTTTTCAAAGAATTCTGTTGCATTTTCGTAAAATCCCTGTTCTAAAAAAATTATTGCAATACCATCATAAGCATTTGCATTGTTAGGATTCTGATTTATTGCTGCATTATAATATAAAACTGCATTTTCATAGTCTTTTTGCATATAGTATCTATCTGCAATTTCAACATAGTTTGTTGAATCTTCCATTAAAGGCACCGTTAGTAAAAAGGAAGATACAACTAAGTATATTATAAACAATTTCATCATTTACGCCCCCTTAAGTAAATAATGATTTTAATCCTCATTTTCTAAATTATTCTATAATTATAACCTGATATTAACTTTATCAAATAAATATCCTCAATTTTAAGTAAATATTATCTAAAACTCAAAATTATATGGTTTTAAAGGCATTTTATCTTATTTTTAAAAAATAACAATTAAAAAGTGATTTAAAAAATTAAAAAAGCGTAAAATAAAGGTTTAAGATTGGCGTTTAATGTAAAGTTTTAAGATAATATAAGTTATACATATTGATTTAAAATTATTTTTCCTTAAAACTTGTAAAATTCGTGTTTTCATATATAAAAATATCCTCAATTTTTACGTTAAAAACCTCTGCTATTTTAAATGCCAGTTCCAATGAAGGGTCGTATTTTTCCCGCTCTATTGCAATTATAGTTTGTCTTGTTACGTTTAATTTTTTTGCAAGCATCTCTTGTGTTAGATTATGCACTGCACGAAGTATTTTTATCCTATTTTTCATAATACTCCCCTAACTTACATTAATCCGTATTTTCTGCTGTACATGTACCTAAATAAGATATTTACCAATAGTATAAATAACGTTGAATAAGCAAGTAAGTTTCCAACTAACATGTATTCTCCAAAAGTTGTTAAAAACACGCTTAAAAGTGCAAAAAGTAAGCATACAACTTGTATTGTCATGTATGATGCTTTTTCAGCGACTTTTAAAACAAGTTCGTCCTCAAAAACGTCATCAATTTTTTTTCTAAGGTTTATTTTGGCTAAAATTCCAAATGTAACTACTAAAACTGCAAAATAGCCATTTCCCGTGGATACCGCAATGCTTACTAAAATTGCGATTATTATAACTAACATTTTAATATATTTCTTGTATGTTTTTAAATCCATATTTAACACACCTTGTTCATAAAATTTTACATTATGTAATTATAATTATATATAATGTTACTAAAACTTTACATATATAAATATTTACAACTGTAAAATAAGAGAAAAATACTGTAGGGAATTTAAAATAATAAAAATTTTTAAATGAGATAATAATTAATTTCCCGACAGAATAGTTTACAAATTACCGTGTAGTTCTGCCTAAAATTCCATTTTGATTTATTACCAATTTTAGCGCATTTATTGTAAGTTCATTAACCATTTCAAAATATATTTTTCAATTCTAAATTATTTGATTCATCATTTAAAAGTAAAAAAAACACTGTTCTTAATTTTAAAATAATTCTATATAAAATGCCCCCGTAAATATTAAGCCTGTTTAATTCATTTAAAACCTGCTTAATTTCGCTTTTTAGTATTTCTTTTGTATCAATACAAAACGTAGGTTCTTATAATATCTGCCTAAACTAATCCAAATTATATCTTTTCATATTATATCTTTTCATATTATATCTTTTCATATATTTCTACAGGCTCTAACTGGCTATCAATTATCATATCAAAACTTATTTCTTTATCCCAATTCATTTTTTGAAATATGCTTGAAAAACATACTCCTACTATTTTTTTAGGGTTTAACTCACCTATAAGAGTATTAACATCTTTTGTTGTTACCTTAGAATGATGCATTGCAATTCCGCCAAATAAAACAAGTAAGTCCGGGTTTAATATAAAGTCATATTTCACTAAATTATACGTGTAACCTAAAGAACCCTGTTCTAATTTCGATATTTCTTCAAGTTTTGCATCTGCACAAAAATACTGGTTTGAAACGTTTCTAACAGCATATGCATTTAAAAGTGCAAAAGGCATACATACTCCTTTTGAACCAGTATAAAGTATGTTATCAGATTTAAATTCTAAAACTAGACTTTTAAATTGCCTTAATTGAAAAGAAATTCCTTTATCTTCCGCTATTTTTTTCATTAAATCACCCTTACCTTAAACTATTTTTGTACATATTAATACTTTTCCGTAAGAAATATATATTTGGCGGATTAGACTTAGAATATATAAATTGTAAAATCTGGTAAAATATGAGAGAAGTAATGCTTTCTGAATGCATGAATCTGCTTTATGAATCAAATTTTGTAATATCAAAGCCTTTCGGAAGGTCATGTTTTGATTTAATTGCAAAAAAAGCAGATTTAAAATTATTAATTAAGATTTTAAAAAATATCGATAGTTTAAGTACTGAACAGTCCGAAGAACTTTTAAATATTGCAAGGATTCTTCAAGCCGTACCCTTAATTATTGGATCACGAACTAGAAATTCAGTAATGGAAGAAGGAGCCGTTTACGAAAGATTTGGAATAAAAGCAGTTACTTTTTTGACATTTCAAGAACAAGTACGTGGAATACCCCCAGTTGTTTACGCAAACCGTGGCGGTTTTTTTGTAAATATCGATGGAAAAGCCTTAAAAGAAACTCGTGAAAAATTAAATATCTCTGTTGGTGAACTTGCAGAGTTTTCGAGGGTTTCAAGAAAAACAATATATAAATATGAACAAAATGAAGCCAATCCTTCAGCAGAAGTTGCAATTAAAATTGAAGAGTATCTTGATGTTCCATTAATTAAGGGAATAAATATAACTGATTATTTTGAAGGAGTAAACTTACCTAAAAGCCGTGAAGAAGCTTTTGAAAAAATATTAAAGGAAGGAGAAGACTTCAAAGTAAAAGTTATAGAGATACTTGGTGACATGGGATTTAACCTACTTGAAACTACAAAAGCTCCTTTTGATGCCGTTGCAGAGGAGTCTAAGAATAAAGGCGATGAAGTACATAACGTGCTTTTTACCAATATTCAGGAGACTGAAAATGAAGAAATAAGAAAAAAAGCAATAATTGTTGACGAAATTTCAAAGATATTTAACAGTCACTCGTTATTAATTCTTGAAACTAGGAAAAATGAAGATAAGAAGATAATGAGTATGAGTATAAGGGAACTTGAAAAAATGGGCGATACTGTAGATTTAATTGATTTTATAGAAAAAAGAAAGAAATCAAAGGATATTTAATTAAATTTAAAAATTTTTAAATAAAATATTTTTTAAACTTCAAATTTACTTAAAATAAATAAAAAAGTTTTTTTATTAATACTTAATTAATTAATTAATTAATTAATTTGAAGCGCATTTTAAACACATTTTTTTAGAAATAAAACTTGATATAAAAAATACTGATAAGCCAACAAATAATAAATTTAGTATTCCACTTACCCAGTAGCCAAAGTTTATCGTGTAACCTACCAAAATATACCCGATAAATGCCATAACTCCGATTAAGGTGGTATATGGAAGCTGTGTCTGTACGTGGTCTATATGTTTTACTCCCGCTCCAGTTGAACTCATAATTGTTGTATCAGATATTGGGGATGAGTGATCCCCATATATTGCACCACCTAAAACTGCTGCAACAAATGGAACTACAAATTCAGGCATTCCTAACGCAACTGCGAGTGGAATTGCAATTGGAAGCATTATTCCAAAAGTACCCCATGAAGTTCCCGTTGCAAACGCCATGAATCCTGAAAGTGCAAATAATATTGCGGGCAGCAGTTGAACTGGTAAATTATTTTGGATAAGGCCTGCAAGGTATGAACCAGTTCCAAGGTCTCCTTTAATAATTGAGCCAAGAGACCATGCAAGTATTAATATTGAAATTGCAGGAATCATAAGTTTAGTTCCCTTTGTAATCATTTTAGGAATATCGCTTACCAAAATAGCTTTTGAAATTATAAAATATAATGTTGTAATGACTAGTGTTATTAGCCCACCCCAGAAAAGCCCCCATGATGCATCCATTGCCTGAAATGCTTCGATAATTCCTACGCCACCTAATAATCCTCCCGAAATCAAAAATGCAGATATTATTGCAGTTATTAAAAGTACAAGTGGAAGTACTAGATACGATATTTTTCCCGTATTTAACGGCTTAATTTCTGATTCTAATGATGAAGAACCCATATTTCCATTAAAAAGGTCTCCTGTTTCTTCTGCAACTTTTTCATGGACTTTCATCGGGCCAAAATCCCATTTTTTAAATGATATTATCACTAAAACCATGAATAAAGCAATTAAAGCATAGGAATTGTATAAAATTGAAGAAATAAATACATCTGACGGGCTCATTGATGATAAAGAATCGCTTCCAATTCCTGATTCACTTAAATTTCCAACGACCGCTGCAAACCAGCTTGAAACCGGCATTAATATACATACAGGAGCTGCAGTAGAATCAATAATGTAAGCAAGTTTTGCCCTTGAAACTTTAAATTTATCAGTAATTGGACGCATTACTGTTCCAACAGTTAAACAGTTAAAATAATCATCAACGAATAACAGTAAGCCAAGTAAAGACGTTGAAAGACATGCTCCTTCTTTTGACTTAATTTTGTTAGTTGCCAAGTTACCATACGCTAAAGCGCCGCCGGCCCTAGTAATCATTGCAATTAAAATGCCTAAAATTACCAAGAACAGTAAAATTAATAAATTCCATAGGTTTCCAGCTTCAGTAAATGAAGAAATTCCAGTAATTGCAGTTAGCTCGATGCTGTCTAGTACTGTATTGATTATGTGAAAA
Source organism: Methanococcus vannielii SB (assembly GCF_000017165.1). Lineage (NCBI taxonomy): Archaea > Methanobacteriati > Methanobacteriota > Methanococci > Methanococcales > Methanococcaceae > Methanococcus > Methanococcus vannielii. The sequence continues at coordinate 1,531,447 of NC_009634.1, read as the reverse complement.
ACAGTTGAAACAATACTTCCATTATTATATATCAGAGAACCTGTTAAAATGCCTAAAAAAAGAGACGTATACACCCTTTTTGTAAGAAGTGCAAGTCCAATTGCTACAATCGGTGGTAGTAATGATAACGCCCCAAAATCCATAATAATACCTCCAAAACGCCTATTTTAATATATTACTTGCAAATCCTATATATAAATTACTTAAAAGAAGAAATAGAAAATTATATAAGGATTATTCCAAATTATGCATCTGTGGTAGTAATGATACTTTAAAAGGCTCCCCAAATGCCCGATCTCCTGCATCCCCTAAACCTGGTACAATATACCCATCTTTATTTAGTTCCCTATCAATTTTGGTTACGAATATTTCAACGTCTGGAAAAGCTTTTTTTATGGAATCAATTCCCTCTGGAGCTGCTAAAACACCAAGAATAACTATTCTTTTAGATTTTTCAGACTTTTTAAGTTCGGTAAGCACATTTATAAGGGTTGAACCGGTTGCTATCATTGGATCAGCTATTATTATTGTGTCGTTTTCAGTAACTCTTGGTACTTTTACATAATTCATTTCGATATTAAATTTTGGTGCGTGTCCCCTTGATGCAGAAATTATTCCTACTTTTGCAGATTCTAGCGTTTTAATTAATCCTTCCATTAAAGGAAATGCTGCTCTTAATATTGTAATAATTACAACATTTTTCCGGTCTTTTGAAATAATTCCTTCAGTTTTTTCTAAAGGCGTAGTTATGTTGATTTTTTCAAATTCCATGGTTTTTGTTAACTCGTACCCCATGTAGCGGCCAAGTCGTACTAGGCCTTTCCTAAATGAGATATTGTCTGTATTAATATTACGTAAATCGGTTAAAGTTTCCATTAAAAACGGAGTATCTTCAAAAGAATAAACTCCAAACCAGCGTTCATCTCTGATCATAAAAATAGCCTCCATAAAAATAAATTATAATATTTAAATAATGACTTAATAGTTTAATAAATATGTTTTTTTAGTTATTTTTTTAATATCTGATCCATCAATATTGCAGTAATTGCACCAACTGCCATTCCAGATTCTAAAATACTTGCAATGATTTTTGGGAAAATTTGCAAAAATTCAGCTGGAAGTTGCGGTGCACCAAGCCCCAATATTAATGAACTTGCAAGTATCAGTGTGTTTCTATCATTTAATTCAACCTTATCTTTTACCAACTTAAGTCCGGTAATACTTATCATACCATAAAGTGCTGTTGTAAGGCCGCCCAAAACTGGAGCTGGGATTGATGCTAAAACTCCCGCAAATTTCGGGATTAAGGAAAGAAGTATTAAAATTACTGCCCCAATTTGAACAACCTGAACACTTGAAACTTTTGTAAGTGCAACTAAACCGATGTTTTCAGAGTAACTTGTAGTACCGCATGCACCTAAAAGACCTGCTAATGTGCATGAAAATCCTTCTGAAGCAATACCCCTATTTATCTTATTGTTATCAATAGGTAAATCGGCAATAGTTGAAATTGCATGGTAGTCACCAACACTTTCAATAATACTTACCATAAATGCAAATAATAATATTGCTATTGCATTCGTATCAAATATCGGTGTGCCCCAGGGCATTAATTTTGGAATACTAAACATTGGAAGGCTAGTAATCATTGAAAAATCAACAAGCCCTAAAAAAATACTTAAAACGTAACCGACAACCGCACCAATTACAACAGGCATTGCTTTTAATGTTCCCTTTGCATTTAACGCAATTAAAATTGTTGTAAGAAACGTTAAAAATGCTACAATTGCAGATGTTAAAATTGAAGAACCTGTCGGGTCGTTGAAGAAGTTGAAAGAATATTTTACTGCAACGTTTGCAAGGCTAAAACCAATAAGCATTATTGTAACGCCAGTAACTATCGGTGAAAATAGCTTTTTTAGTCGCCCAATAAGCCCAAAAGACCCCATAAATGCCTCTAAAAGTCCTCCAATAATTAAAGCACCCTGAACTGCTGCAAGGCCCAAACTCGAACCTATTGCAATTAATCCAGGAATAAATGCAAAACTCGAACCTTGAACAATCGGTAGTTTTGAACCGATAAATGTCTGTAATAATGTAGCAATACCCATTGCAAGTAATACTGCCTGAATCAAAAACGCAATTTCTGAAAATTGAAGCCCTATTGCATACCCAACAACCAGTGGAACTGTTACAGTAGCACCAAACATGGCCAAAACATGTTGAAAACCCAATACTATTCTTTTCATAGTGTCAGTCCTCCGATATTTGAAAAATCTAAAAACAAAAGTTTAACAGTATATTCGTTATTAGTTATTTTAAGGATATTATATAAATGCGATTTAAAAGGAATTATTCAAAAATAAATATAATACTATTATAAATATTTATAATACTGAAACTTAAATTATATTAATAAGGTCTCAATTTAATGACTTTAAGGATTTAGATAATTAACACAATTAAGGATTTAGATAATTAACACAATAAACCTTGGCGGTAAAAATGATACACTGTCCTAAATTGCATCTTAAACTATGCAAATTAGTAACTTTACTTGGATATTCTGTTTTGATTAAATATTTAATAAATGGAGGTATTTACGTACGAATTACTGCTATAATCATATTTTTAGTTGCCCTACTTTGTATGGGGTGTTATTTAAGTCAGTTAAGGTTATCTAAAGTACATACTTAGTTTTTCATACTTTATGATTACCACATTTAAAAATAAAAATAAAAATAAAACGTTAAAAATAAAAATAAGTTTTTTGAAACTGCTAAATCAGTTAAATTTCATCAGTGTCTACCTTTAAAGCTTTAAGCATCTTTTTTGGAAGTATCATCAAAATTAAATACCCCCATAGTGCTGAAAGCATTATTTCTGCAAGAATTAATGGAAATTCAGCAATATATGTCGCTAAAAATAAATCAATTCCCCGATTATCAACATAAGTTAAAGCTATGAGACTTATTACTGGATCTATAGGGCCTCCGAAAAAATAAATCTTAATTGGGACGATTAATGAAAGTGCAATTATTGTTATTAAAAATGAGTGAATTATCATTGAAGTAAAGTTTCTACCGTGTTTTATTGCAACATATCCAAAAACAAACCCGATTACAACATTTACTATTGTAAATGGAATATATATTGGGTCAATAGTAACACCTAAAATTAAATTGGTGAAAAGACCAGTAATTACCCCTCCAGCAGGGCCCAATAAAAAAGCACTTAGAATTGTGCCAAAATTATCTAAAAATACGGGTAAATTATAAAATTTAGAAACAATGCCCCCTAAAATATTTAATAATATTCCAAAAACAGCTACAAAGTAAGTTAATTTTTTAGACAATTAATATCACCAGTTAATTAATCCAAAAAAATTACGTATTCTAACGATATATAATTTTTGAATTAAATCCGTTAAAAAATAAAAATAATAATAAATATACCTTAAAATTGACGGCCAAAGGATTTTTCAGGTTCGTCTTCTGAAAATAACTTTTTAATCATCCATTCGACATCAAATTTCTGTAAATCCGAATATTTTTGGCCAACCCCCATGAATAATATTGGTTTTTTAATTGAATATGCAATCGAAAGAGCAGCCCCACCTTTTGCATCTGCATCTGTTTTTGTAAGTATTGCCCCATTAATATTTACTGCATCGTTAAATTCCATAGCTTGAGAAATTGCATCGTTTCCAGCGAGCGAATCACCAACGAAAATTACTAAATCCGGCTTTGTAACCCTTACAACTTTTTTTATCTCGTCCATTAAGTTTATATTTGTAGTCTGCCTTCCAGCAGTATCTGCTAAAACTACATTTATACCCCTTGCTTTAGCGTGTTCTATTGCATCATAAATTACTGCAGCACTATCTGCTCCTTTTTGGTGCTTTATAACCCGTATTCCGGTATTTTTACCGTGTTCATCTAGTTGTTCAATTGCACCTGCCCTAAATGTATCTCCTGCAGCCATTACTGCGGAATAACCCTTTTCTTTCAATATATATCCAAGTTTTGATATTGACGTTGTTTTTCCAGTACCATTTATCCCTACAAAGAGAAGTACAGCAGGTTCTTTTTTTGCCTTTTTTTCGTCAATAATTTTAAATACATCAATTTTATCTTGAGAAAGTATTTCTTTAATTGATTTTTTAAGTGCTTTAAACGTAATTTCTTCAGGATTGTCTTTTGAAGAAATTTTAATCCCTACAAGCTGGTTTTTTAAAGATTCAATAATTTTTTCAACAACTTCATAGGCCACATCAGCTTCTAAAAGTTCAACCTCCATTTCTAAAAGAACTTCTTCTATATCGTCATCTGTTAAAATCACATCTTTTCCAAGTACTTTTTTAATACTTTTTGCAATAGATAATTTATCGAAAAATCCTAATTTTTCTTTTTTTTCGAAATTTTCAATCATTAGTTCTTCAGAACCGCTTTCTTTCATGCTTTCATGTATCAATGAATCATGTTTTTCAGTTTCGTTAGTTTTTTCTTCTTTTTTTTCAGATATTTTTTCAGATAGAATGTTTTCATTGTTTATTTCACTATTTAGTTGGGTTGATTCAATTGAATCACCTTTTGAATATATTTTTTCCGTTAATTTTGAAATGGTCTTATTTAACTTATCTTTTAAGCTTCCAAACATTATTTTACACCTAAATTGCAATTAACAGGTCCATGAGTAACTATTTAATCGTCTAAATTATCAAAATCATATTCAGATAGCATATTTAATATTACTGATAGATCCAAATTTTTATTAAAACCTCAAAAATATTGTTGCCAAATTTAATAAATTTATAACGTTCATCATATTTAATTATCTATTCATATAAAAACACGGTAGAAAAGTATATATAGAATTTCAAAGTAATTTTAATTAGAAACGGGGTGATACATATGATAGGTAGAGATCCAAAAGATCCTTTTTCAGAAATATTTAAAATGTTTGGAATGAGTTTTCCAATGGAAGGATTTGGAGGCCCAATGACGAGAACCATGTTTCAAATGGGTACCGCAGGTTTGGAGATAAGTGGAAAAGGATACATGCCACTAACAATAATTGAAGGAGACGAATCAATAAAAATAATTGCATTAATTCCAGGAGTAAATAAATCAGACATTGTGATAAATGCCGTTGGCGACACTCTTGAATTAAGGGCTAAAAAAGCCCCTCTTGCAATAATGGAGTCTGAAAAAATTATATATTCAGAAGTTGCGGAAGATGAAGAAATATATAAAACAATAAAATTACCTGCACACGTTAAGGAAGGTAAGTCCTCTGCAAAATTTGAAAATGGAATACTAACTATAGCTCTTCCAAAGACTGAAAAGTCCCTTAGAACTGGAATTGATATTGAATAATTAAAACTAATTTTAAATTAAGTATTTTAAAATGCTTAAAATTAAATCTAAGTAATTTATAATTTTAAATTTGTTAAAAGTCTTTTTTATTTTTATTTTTATTTTTTTATATTGGAACATTCTTTTTTAAATAGTAACGTTATAAAGTCTATAAAAAATTATAATAAATCATAAAATTACCTATCTAAAATTTTAAAATTAAGGGTTATTAAACTTAAAGTTTACAATTTTTTTAGTGATTTTTTATGAAAAAAAGGCATCTTGAAATACTCCTAGACGAATTAAAACCTCATCCAAATCCAAAAGCCCATCTTGAACAGTATTCTACTGAAGGAAATCTTGCAAGTGAACTTTTATTATTTGCAGAACCAGATATCAAAAATAGTTTTTTAATAGATTTCGGGTGTGGTACAGGCCGATTTTCAATTGGGGCCAAATTATTGGGTGCAAAATTTGCAGTAGGGATTGACATTGACTTTGAAACTGTTGAAACTGCGAAAAAAAATGCAGAAAGTCTTAATACAAGTGTTGATTTTTTTAAATTAGACATAAAAGACGTTAATTCAAACTTTTTTGAAGAAAGGTATGAATACTTTAAAAATTCCAAGAAAGTAATTATTCAAAATCCGCCGTTTGGAGCTCAAAAAAAGTATGCTGATAGAATATTTTTAGATAAAGCTCTTGAAGTTGGGGATGTGGTATACACGATTCACAATACTGCAACTAGGGACTTCTTAACCAATTATATACAACGAAAAAACCGTAAAATTACAAATATTTTTCAAGCAAATTTTAGGATACCTGCAATTTATGAATTCCACAAAAAAAACGCATTAAATATCCCAGTAGATATTTATCGGATAGAATAATAGATTTTACCACAATATACTATTTTTAACCAACTTTTTTAACCACTAATTTGAATCATATTTCGAAAAATATATATACTGCGATATCCAGATGAAAATTTGTAATATAAAAAAATTGAAAAAAGAGGGATACTCGTATGATAGAGTCCATGTCTATTTCGGAAAGTTTATGCAATGTAAATAAATTATGTGGCGTATTAGGGTTTAGTTTGTTTTTTTCATACCAGTGGTATTATTAACTGCTGAGATTAGTTTAGAGTTTAACCTGTTACTGTTTATTCGTAATATAAGTTTACGAAGCGGTATTTTATAGTATTTTATAAGTTATTTGTCAATATTATGGAGTATAAACAAATACTCTAATATAATAAATATAATTCTATTATCCATTTAGGTGAGTTTTATGAAAATGTTTGATAATATTAAAAATGTGGGAAAATTAATAAGACTTGAACGAATATTCGATAAAAAAAGTGAAAAAACGGTTATTATACCAATGGATCACGGTGTTTCATCTGGACCGTTGGAGGGAATAAAAGACATGCGAATTGCCACAAATGCTGTTGCAGATGGGGGTGCAAATGCAGTTTTGGGGCATAAAGGCCTTGTAAGACACGGACACAGGGGTTACGGAAGAGATATCGGTTTAATTGTTCACATGTCAGCTGGAACTTCGATTTCGCCAGATCCGAATAAAAAGGTAATTGTAACGACGGTTGAAGATGCCCTAAGAATGGGTGCTGATGCAGTTTCTCTGCATGTTAATGTAGGTGCAGAAACTGATTTTGAGATGTACCGAGATTTAGGGCTAATTTCAGAAACTTGTGAATACTGGGGAATGCCATTAATTGCCATGATGTACCCAAGAGGCCCGAAAATTAAAGATGAAAGAGATCCTGAAGTTGTAGCTCATGCAGCAAGGCTTGGTGCAGAACTTGGTGCGGATATTATCAAAACAAACTATACGGGAGATATTGATTCGTTTAAAGACGTTGTAAAAGGATGCCCTGCACCAATCGTTATTGCAGGAGGCCCAAAAACAAACACTGATGAAGAGTTTTTACAGATGGTAAAAGATGCAATGCATGCAGGTAGTGCAGGTGTGGCATCAGGAAGAAACGTATTCCAACATAAGGATGTTAGGGGAATAACTAGTGCAATTTGTAAAATAGTTCATGAAGATGTAGAAGTAAAAGAAGCTTTAAATGAAATAAAAATTTAATAACTTTCCCGTTTCTTTTTTAAGGTTATTTATAAATATTATTTTTTTAAAAGTTACATATTGATAATAATTAAAAGGGCGGTGGTACTATCAATCCAAATATTATAATAAATTATAAAACATATTCTGAAAGCACTGGAAAAAACGGCTTAAAAATTGCAAAAGCTGCAGAAAAAGTATCAGATGAATCTGGAATCACTATTGCTGTAGCACCTCAGTTTTTAGATTTAAAAACGATTTTAAACGAAGTAAGTATTCCAGTATATGCTCAACACATGGATCCAGTAGTTTCTGGAAGTAGTACTGGACATATATCCTCAGAATCATTAAAAGATGCCGGTGTTTTTGGAACCCTTTTAAACCATTCTGAAAAAAGAATGCAACTTTTTGACATTGAAAAGTGTATAGAAATTTCAAATAAACTTGATTTAAAAACGGTTGTATGTACAAATAATATCCCTGTTTCAAAAGCTGTTTCTGCATTAAATCCAACTTCAATTGCAGTTGAACCTCCAGAATTAATTGGGAGCGGAATTCCTGTTTCAAAAGCAAACCCCGAAATAGTATCAGGTACTGTTTTAGAAGTTCGGAGCATAAATAAAAGCGTTGAAATTCTTTGTGGTGCAGGAATATCTAAAGGTGAAGATTTAAAAGCTGCAATCGAACTTGGAACAAACGGTGTTTTACTTGCATCGGGAATTGTAAGGGCTAAAAACGTGGAAGACGCAATCAGAGAATTAATTACTAAAATTTAATTTTTATTTTATTTTATTTTATTTTATTTTATTTTTTTAAGATAGTTTTGGTAAAGTATGAATGAACCATACAGAAAGATTTATATATTTTAAATGTATTTATAATATTTAAGCATACTTAAATATTTTAAGAATGCTTAAGTAAATATGTTATTAGGTAAATGTTAAAACAAAAAGGTGAGTGTTATGGGATCAAAAAACGGAATTAGTGGAAATAAAAAAAAGGGCTATTCATTCTACAAAATGTACTTAGAAGGGTGTTTTGATGAATAACTTAGTTATATCAAAATTTGGATTTAGAATGAGATTTATTTAAATAAAATTTCTAAAATTAAATGCAAATATTAAAAATCAAATACCAAATTTCCATTATTTAAACATTAAAAAATTGCATTAGATATAAAGTTTTAAAATTAATTTTTAAAAAAATTTACCAAATAGAGTAGTTTAATTTAGATTAAATATTTTAACCTTGTTAAATAAAAATTTAGAGTCAGTATGGCAAAATAATTTGATGTACATTTTAGAAAAAAATCTGTTAAATAAGTAGTATTAAATTTGAAGGTGGTACTATCAAAAAAAATAACTCATTAGTTGGAAAATTACTTGAAAAACTTTCAAAGTCAATAATAAAATCATCGTGTTCAAACTGCCCTAATAAAAATGGCTGTTGTGGAAATGATATGCAGTATAGGAAATAAAATGTTAACCGTAGATAAAATGTTATATACATTATTGAAGCGCTATTTAGATATTAATTCGTAAAACTAATTTCAAAGGTGATTTTTATGAAGATTAATTCAAACTTGGATAAAATGGCAATTGAACTTTTAATAAACGCACCGTTAATGGATAAAAGCGAAATGCATGAAACTATTATTCAGTTAAAAAAAATGGCTGCTAAAAAGTCTGGAAAAAGAAAAGTAAAATTAGTTATGGACTTTTGGGCAGATAAGGCATATAAAATAACAATGGAAAGTGCATAGTTGCCTATAATTTAAAATGACTGTTGAACTTTTTTTCAAGAATTTTAAACTTTAAAAATTTTAAAATTACCAAGTAATTCTTCTAACGTTTAATAAAATTTAAAAAATTAAATAATAACTTTTAAATCATTGATTAATAATTAAATGACTTATTAAATCAATTATTATAGTCATAAGGGGATAATCAATGAATATATCAGTTAGGGTAGAAAATCAAAACGATTATAATGAAGTTGAAAATATTACTAGAGAAGCATTTTGGGACGTTTATAAGCCCGGTTGCGATGAACATTTAATTCTTCATAAACTAAGGCAGAGTAGCGAATTTATAAAAGAATTAAGCTTTGTTGCAGTAGATGGAAACAATATATTGGGACATATAATATATTCAAAAGCAAAAGTAATCAATAACAATATTGAACATGAAGTTCTTTGCATGGGGCCAATTTCAGTAGTTCCGAATTACCAATGTAAAGGAATCGGTTCATTGCTTTTAAATCATTCAATAAATGCTGCTAAAATGTTAAACTATTCTTGTATAGTCACATTTGGTAATCCAAAATACTATCATAATTTTGGCTTTGAAAATGCCCAAAAATACGGCATAACTACATCTAATGGAATGAATTTTGAAGAATTCATGGTTTTATGTTTGAATCAAGATTCTTTAGAAAAAATTTCTGGAAAATTCCATGAAAGTTCTTCATTTAAAATTTTAGAAGAAGAATTAACTATTTTTGAAAAAAATTTCCCATTTAAAGAAAAGCATATTACAGATACCCAGTTAAAATAAATATAGTTTAAAAAAAGAAAAAAATTAGTTTGATTTTAGCTCGATAGATACTTTTGAAACTTCGGTGACATCTTCACCGTTAATTTTCTCATCTAATAACGCTAAATCATTTAATTTTACAAGTATGGCGTCTGAAATAATTTTTACCATTTCAGAAGGCGCTATTGCTGAATAAAGGTATGGTTTTTTACCAAGACCTTCTCTTTCCATTTTTTTCCTTAGCACGTAATTTTCGTTGTACATTTCAAAAATTGACTCACGGATTGTTGAAGGATATATTCCTGTTCCATCAGCAATTTCGTCAACGGTACTGTTTGGATATTTTCTCAAAAACATGTAAATTTTAGCCCTAACTTCGCTTGAAAGAAGCGAAGAAATATTTCCAATAAGTTTTTTATCTATATCTTCAATAGTTTTCATATTTACACCGTATGAATTATTTAATTTTAAATTAGAATTTTGATTTTAGGTAAATAGTTATATAAAAACAGTGACCTTGAAACCATGTTATCACTCACACTATATATAGTAAAGTACTATTAATCACTAATATCCCCTATTAAAAAAAGTAATGATATATAATGTTGGTTATTTTTCAATCATTACGGATGTTGATTTAACTAATGCTGTGACGCTATCCCCTACTTTTAATCCTAGGTCATTTTCAGCATCTTTTGTAATTACTGAAACTATTTTATTTCCGCCCCCAATATCGACGGTAACCTTTACAACTACATCTCCTTCTGAAATATCAACAATTTTTCCTTTAAATTGATTTCGTACACTAAGTTTCATATTTTCACCCCATATTATATATTTTTAAGGGCAATATATCCTTTCCTATTTTTTTAGATACTTTTTTTGGAAAAAATATATATACCGTCAGGACAATTAAGAGAGATATGGTACAGAGATAATTTGGACATTACCTAAATTTTACTATTCTTTGCAACTTTTTTAAAAAATTAAACATGCAGAGAAAAGTTATTTTTAAATTAACTGGTTCAAAAATATCGGTTGAAGCCATGTCAAAAAATACCCTAATGTACCTAAGATTTATATAGTTTTAAATAGAATACATCATGGAAAACCATGTGGAGGTAATAATATGCCTGCCCCAAGATACAAGTCAGGTTCAGCTAAAAAAGTGTATAAGAGAGCTCCTGGAAACAGAAGAGTTTTACACATTAGAAGAAAAAAACAGTCAAGTGCAAAATGCGGTGCTTGCGGTGCTTTATTAAATGGAGTGCCAAGTTTAAGGACAGTTCAGGTTTCAAAATTGTCTAAAACACAGAGAAGACCGGAAAGAGCATTTGGTGGCGCATTGTGCCCAAAATGTGTTAAAAAAATGATGGTTGTAAAAGCTAGAAACTACTAAGGTGCTAAAATGATAATTACCATTGGTGGTTTACCTGGAACCGGAACTACAACAATTTCAAAATTGCTTTCAGAAAAATACGGTCTAAGCCATGTTTGCGCCGGATTCATCTTTAGAGATATGGCTAAAGAAAATAACATGACTCTTCAGGAATTTAGCAATTATGCTGAAAAAAATTCAGGAGTAGATAATGAAATCGACCGGCGTCAGGTTGAGGCTGCAAAATCTGGAAATTTAATTCTTGAAGGTAGACTTGCCGGATGGATACTGAAAAAGAATGACATGGTGCCCGACTTAAGCATTTGGCTTAAAGCAGATCCAATGGTAAGATGTAAAAGAATCAGCGAACGTGAACACGAAAACGTTGATTTAGCACTTGAAAAAATGCTTTTACGAGAAGCCAGTGAAAAGAAAAGATACAAAGAAATATATAATATTGAAATTGATGATTTATCAATATACGATTTAGTAATCGAGTCCTCAAAATGGGGCGCAACTGGGGTATTTAATATCATCGAAAAGGCAATAAAATAGATTACTGATGATAGTAAATCTCTCTGTTTGAAGAATGACGTGCGATTGGCGACAATCACATTAACAAAAAATAAGACGAGGTAGTAATTATGGCAGCAATTGAAGTAGGAAGAGTTTGCATCAAAACCTTAGGTAGAGAAGCAGGAAACGTCTGCGTTATAGTTGAAGTATTAGACAAAAACTACATAGTTGTAGACGGTAACGTTAAAAGAAGAAGATGCAACGTAAAACACGTTGAACCAACTGACAAAAAAGTCGAATTAGAAAAAGGAGCTTCAACAGAAGAGGTTAAGTTATCCTTAGATGCGGCAGGCTTATTATAACTCCAAAAATTCAGGTGCTGAATTTAGCATCTGCTCTTTTTATTCTTTTTTAAGTTGTTTAAGTTATAATTTTAAATTTAATTTAAAAAATAACATCTAAGTATTAAATTTTAAAAGATTAAATGATTAAAAGAATTAAAGCTCAAAATTTCAATTAATCATCTGTTTCAATTAAGTTTCCAGCTTCAGCTCCGGGTTTTATACTGTATATACTTGTAATTGTTATTACGAGGGCCCCTTTTGCATTTATACCTGGAATTTTTACTGCATTTAATTCTTTTGCTTTTTCAAAGTATTCTCCACTCGTTACAATTTCTGCTTTTCCCTTATATTGATAAGGATGTTCCCTACAATTTAAAAGGTTAATTGCAACAACGGGATTTTCTTTTACATTTTCAAGTGTTTTTTTCATGAAATTATCCGAAATTACCAATTTATCGCCGACAAACTGGTTTGCCCCCATTGGAGCAACGTTTGGAATGCCATCTTTTGAAGAGGTTGCTAAAAATAAGAGGCCTGTTAATGCACTTTTCATTTCTTCTGTTAGTTTTACCATAATTTTACCCCTATAGATATAATAAAAATTAAAAATTACTGATATTTAAAAATAACGATTATTGACTAGTTTTTGGCAAATACGGACTTATAAATCCAACAAAACTTTGAATGTTTCTTGTTTGAATATAAACTTTACCAGTACCTTTAAACGTATATACTAAACCTTCTCCACCGAGTAATGCTGATTTAAGGCCGCCAAGTTTTCCTAAGGAGTATTCAAGCCCACTGGTAAATGCAACTAAGTGGCCATTATCAACAATTATTGATTCATTATTTAACTCGATTTCTTCAAGTGCCCCATATGCGGATAAAAAAACATCTCCTTTTCCTTCAATTTTCATTAAAAATAAGCCTTGACCGCCAAAAAATGTTTTAGTGCCACCAAATTTTGTGTCTATTGAAAGATGAGGTGATGATGCTAAGTAAGCTCCGCTACTTGCATATAATGTACCATTAAGTTCATGATGCGCTATATCCCCAGAACATGCTGGAGCAAGTGCTAACACCCCATTTCCTTTTAACTTATTCATAAATACACTTTCGCCAACAACTGCTCTTTTTAAAACGCCTAAAACGCCGCCTTTTGCAGATGTTTCGATGCTTATTTTAGGATCCATATAAACCATTGACCCTGTTTCAGTCATTATTTCTTGGTTATTTAATTTAAATTTTAAAAGGGAATATGAAGGTTTACATATTATTTCAAAATCATATTCTGACATTTTTTCACCATGATTTTTATATATATTATTTAACGCTTTGATTATATATTTTCTTATTTGATTCAACATTATATTATTTTTCAAACTTTAAATGGTGCAATTTTTTTGAAAGCTCATAAAAAAGCTCTTTATCCTTTATTCTAAAAGTCCAATTATTTGGAATATCTTTAATTCCATAATAAGCTCCAGAAATTGCGCCATACATACTACCCATGCTATCTGTATCCCCTCCTGCGTTTACTACACTAATCATCCCTTCTTTAAAACTATTTGTAAGAACAAAGCCTGAAATTGCTGACGGAACACATTCTGTTGCATCAAGTCCTGTTTTAAAAAAGTCATATGCTTCTTTTGGCGAACTTAAATTTGCTATCGACATTATTTTTTCAGAAAATGTCAATGAAATATCTTCAATAAATTTTGAACATTTTTCAACTGATTTTTCAGATTTTTCACCGTTAATCGATTCTGCAACAAAAAATGCAACTGAAAGTGCAGCAGCTATTGCTTCGGGGCTATTATGGGTAAGTTTTGTTGCTTCAATCGTTGTTTCTTTTAATTTACCATAGTTATCATAATAGTAAAGACCAAGAGGGCCAACTCGCATTGCAGAACCTGAAGAACTAGAATTACAGCCAGTTTTATCGCCCTCAATTAACTTTTGAATTGCTTTTTTACTTGTTGAACCAATGCCAATTGGATTTCGTTTATACCACTTAATCAATTCCTGAATAAATATCTCATTGTTAAATCCTGAATCATCAAATGATTTTAAAATTGCTATCATTTGGTCAGTATCGTCAGTATAGGTGCCTGCTTTTAAAATACCCTCAAATTTATTCCTTGGTTCTAAAAAGTCGTCAATAACGCCATATTTTTCCTTAATTTCTTCACTTGTGAGCCATTCTGAAGGCATTCCAAGTGCATCGCCAATTGCAAGTCCAAAAATACTTCCTTGAAATTTTTCTAACATTTTGTCCATTTTATCCCTCAATTTTTTATATGTAAATAAAAATATTAAAAAGCATGGTAAAGATAGGTTGCTCTTCATTGTTTTTTTGGGAATATGAGTTTGATGAAATAGTTGATATTTATAATGATATCGGGCTAAAGTACATGGAATTTGTTCCAGAAAATCCGGCATTTTGGAAAAAACGAAATGATTTAGATTATGTTTTAAACGTAAAAAAGATTCTTTCAAAGTTAAATATTACGGTTCATTCCCCATATATTGAATTAAATCCTTCATCAAATAATGAAAATATAAGAGAAATAACGCTTAAAGAAACACTTTGGGCAATTGAGCTTTCAAAACTCCTAAATTCAAAGTTCGTTACAATTCATGCAGGCAAACGGCCAACAAAAAGAGTGCCAACCCTTGAAGAATACGTAAATTTTTATGAATATTTAAAAAAGTGTGAAGAATATGCTTTAATAAACGATATATCGCTATGCCTTGAAAATTCTACAAAAAAAGTAAACCATATCTGCTATTTAGTATGTGAGATGGAAAAAACACTTGAAAATTTTAAAAATCTAAACTTAACCCTTGATTTTGCACATGCAAGGGGAGATTCAACGGATTTTGTTAAAGTGCTTTATAAGTACATAAAAAATGTACATATTTCAGGAGTTAATGGAAAAGACCACTACCCTATATCCAGTTCAAAAATAGATTTTTCAAAGCCATTAAACGATCTTTTATACAAATATAAATATAATGGAGTGTTAAATCTTGAATTAAACGATTTAATTTATAAAAAAACTTTATCTAAATTTGAAAAAATTGAAATTTTAGTTAATGAAGTATCGTATATTGAAAAAATGTTAGAATAATTCCTTAAGAAGATTTATTTGAAACTAAAAAAATTTAGTTTGAAAGCATTTCCTCTTTTTCTTCTTGTGAAAGAATTTTTATGATTTCATCAGGTTTTCCCATTTTTACGATTTTTCCGCCCCTCATAAGTGCGGCTCTGTCACAAACATTTAAAACAAAGTCCATGTCATGTGAAACAATAATATAAGTCTGCTCCAATTCGCTTCTTGATTTTTGAATAGATTCTGCAACTTGATTTCTTGTTATGGGATCCATTGTTCCAGTAGGCTCGTCCAAAAGTACAAGGTGAGGTTCACGTATCAAAACTTGTGCAAGTGCAACCCTATGCTTTTCACCAACACTAAGCTCATTAGGATACTTTTCGAGCATATTTTCGGCTTCTTTTTCACCAAAACCTACGGAAACGAGAGTGTGCTCTGCCTTCATTTTAGCAAATTCGCCAGGCATTTCAAGACCGATTGATTCTGTAAGATTGTAAAGTATTGTACGATGGGGGTAAAGACTGTACTCTTGAAATAACATTCCAACATACCTTTTTGCACGACCCCTAAATGCTGGGCCAACTTTAGTCATATCTATCCATTCATCACCTAGCCTAAATTCATAAGTTCCTTTTGATGAAGGCAATACGGCTGCAATAATTTTTGAAAGCGTTGTTTTTCCCGCACCACTAATTCCAACAAGTCCAAAAATTTCCTTTTCTTTTACAGAAATATCGATTCCATCAACTGCTTTAACAATTCCACGGTCTACTGAAACATATCTTTTTTCAACATTTTCTATTTTTAAAATTTCATCTTTTAATTCCACATCTTCAAATTTTCTCATAGAATCAATAGTTTTTACAAACTCAGAAACTACTTCTTTACTTTCACCAAACATTTTTACTTCGCCACTTTCAAGCCATAATGCTTTTTGAGAAAGTTCTTCTATAACTTCATGCCAGTGTGAAGTTATTATCATTGCTATTTTATGCTTAATTACTGTTTCAGTAAGTGCTGAATGTACAAATTTTGCAGTTTTTGGGTCAAGCGTTCCAGTGGGTTCATCAGCAAGAAATATAACAGGATTTTTTGCAATTTGTCTTGCCAATACTACCCTTTGTTTTTCCCCGCCACTTAAATCTCTTGAAATATGTGCAACCCTATGCTCCAATTTTACCATTTTTATAAGACTTAACGCAGATTCCGTTGCTTCTTTTCCATCATACCCTGCAGAAGTAAGTGATTCCATTATATTTTCCCCAACAGTCCTTTCACCGTATAGTGCAAAGGTTCTCTGAAGCATTATTGCAATTTTTTTCTTTAAAGGGTATATAAATTCATTTTGATTCCAAAAGTCTACTGATTTTAAGATATATTCTTTTCCGCAGTTACATTTTTTTCCAACCATTGATGGGACATCAACATGGTCACATCTAGGGCATACCGAAACGTGGTAAATTATCTGGCCAGTTGTAGGTTCATATCCTTCCATGCCTCTTAACATATGGAGTAATACGGATTTACCAGCACCGCTTCTTCCAAGAACTCCTAAAACTTCCCCCTCATTTAAATTAAAGTTTATATTTTTTAATACAGTTGTATCTCCAAACTTTTTTGAAACATTTTTAACTTCTAAAAGCAGCATTGCTATCACCTAAGGGATACATAATTACAATTCGTTATCTTTATTTTTATTTTTAAAACAGTTTGATAATCCAAATCTACACGGCATTCCTTGACACTCTTGTTCATTGCATTTTCTTATCTGGTAGTATCCGCCACCAATATCTATCATTTTTCCATTTATCAGGGCATCTGATACTTTTTTTCGAGCAGATTTTAATATATTCCAAAATACCCTTCTTGAAATTCCCATGGAGTCTGCAGCATCTTCATGAGACTGTCCAACATAATCAACAAGCCTTAATGACTCTAACTCCTCTAAAGTTAAAACAACTGATTCAAGCTCGTTTTTTGGAATTCCTACAGGTTTAAAAATATTAAATTTTGGCTCTTCAGATATTAGTCGAAGTATTTTGGGCCTTCCTTTTCTAAATTGCATAAAATCACTTATTCAGGTGAATTTACTTCCATACCTAAGACGGGAAGTTCTATTAATGTGTATTTCTCATTTTCAAGCTTCTTTCGAATCATTTCTTTTATTTTAACAAGGCCCTCAATACCCACTATCGAATTTATAACTACAGTATCTTGGGACAATTCGTTTACAATCTTTATTGCCATTTCAGGTTCTTCTGCAAGCAAAAAACCCCTCCAATCTTTTGGAGACATTCCCTGATACTCTTTTAAATAAAATCCAGATATTCCCCCCTCAGATAATGCATTTATCGCTTTTCCAAGGTTTTGGCTTTCTACAAACAGCTTTAACAATATTTTCATAAAATCCCCCGTTAATAATCTACTTACACATATGTGTAAAACATGGTATATATAATTTTTTTAAAATGGGTTAAAAAACGATATAAAATATAAAATCCTTTAAAAATCCTTTAAAATAATACTAGTACTAATTTTTTAATATTTCAATTCCATTTTCAATAATTATGAATTTCAAAATTTCTCCTTCTTTAAAACATCGGTGTTTTTCAAGCGTGAGTTTTCTATACGTGTCCTTTTTTTCAGCACGAATAATTGATTTACTCCAATATTCTAAAAGTCTTCCTCCCGCAGGTTCAAATCCAGATAATGAATCTTTTACTTGATTTGTAATTAATATTCCTGAATCTTTTTTTCTTGAAATTTTTAAAAGCGTGGATATCTGTTTTCCAAGAATACGATTTAATTTCGTGTTTTCGACTATATCGTCACAAAGTTCTAGCCTGTAAAGTGAAACAATGCCGTCAATAATTATAAGTCCGATATTTTCAAGAAGCAGTATCTTTTCAAGCACTTTTGTCTGTTCTTCAAATGTTGAAGGCTCATAGAGTAGGATATTTTTAAGTAGTGTGTTAAAATCTTCTTTAAATATTTGTTTTACCCGTTCAATAGATAAACCTCCTTCAGTATCAATATAAACTACCTTTTTACCCTGCTCTATTGTTTTTATCATTGAAATTATACATATATTAGTTTTTCCAACGCCCGGGGGCCCGTAAATTTGAGTTATGGTCTTTTTTTCGATGTTACCATTTAAAATTTCTTCAAGCATAAAATCACTTAAACTTAAACTTAAAATAAAATTTTAATGTATTTATTAATTATTTTTAGTTAGCAATTAATATTGCTATTACTAATTATTTTTAACTGTTTATGGAGTACCTATTTCTTCCAAACATTTGTTTTTAATCGTACTTATCAATTACTTGCAAGTCAAAATCGTACAGTTGAACTGGTTTACTAAGGTGTCTTCTTGCAGAAGGAATTACTTCGTAAAACCCTTCAAAAATATCCCTTTTTATCTCAAAAGTAGATATTTTATCATAATCAATTTTTCTACTACATAAATTACACTTGTAACCGCTTTTTAAACCTTTTGATTTTAATGTTCCGCCGCATTCGCACTTTTTATTTTTATCGTATTGTTTTTTAAGTGAAACTATTTTTAATTTTTCGATATTTATTTCAAAGGGATTTTTTCGAACAGTTCCGTAAACACCAACTAAATCCCCAATATCAAGTTTTCGAATAATATTCCTAAATTCTTTCGTAGGCTCATAAGAAATACAGTTAATTTCCCCAGTATCGTCCTTTATTTTAAATAAAACATGGCCACCAGTAATTTCAATTGGTTTTTGGACTACTTGGCCGTAAGAAATCACGCCCGTATCTGGGTACATATCTTTTATTTTCATAAAACGCAAATGGGCATCAGTTCCCTGATTTGTGACAAATATTTGAGATTTTAAAATTCTTTCGGATTTTATTATATTTTTAGCGTTATTTAATACAGTTTTAGAAATTCCCCTAATTCCATATAATACCGGACATGGCGTATGGGGGGTAATAATTGGTTTTTTTCCATCTAAATTGTTAAAAGTATATGGAAAAGTTTTTTCATTCATATTGACTACTGAAAAATCGTCTATTTCTCGCTTTGTTCCCCAAACGGATTCTTCACGATAAGTTAGAAGTTCATATGTAAACGGCGGTTTTGAAGAAATTGCACCAAGGGCCCCAATAATTCCATATCCGTTCTTATATTTAATAAATTCCGCATTTATTTCATTTAAAAGCTTTTCGGTATAATCTACTGATAAAATATCGTATAAAACAGATTTATAATAGTTTTCAAGTTTTTTTTCATTTTTACTATAACTTTCTTCACTTAAAAATACGATTCCAGGATTTGTATTGTCGCATTTAAAATCACTAAATTTTTCAACTGTTTTTACAACTGTTTTTTTTATTATATTAATATCAGAATCTGAAAGTTCATTATTTTTTTCAACTATGTGTAAGGAAATCCCTCCATTTCCCCTTGTTTTATATTTTACCATCGGGTTCATTCGTATTAATTTAGGGATATCCAATACATAGTTTTTTTGAAGTTCTTCCATCAATATTGTTCCAATATATGTTGTGCAGTAGTTTTCTAGGCTATCTGTATCATCAATTCCAATGTACATAATTATCACTTAAAATCGGTAGGACATAGTAAAATAGAGGCATTACTAAATACTTTTTTATGTAAACATAGTAATCAAGTTATATAAAACTAATTTTAAACGGGGAAGTAGCATGAACTTTAAATTTATTCAGGAAGCAAGAAAAAAAGAAACTAATGATATTATGTCGGATTTTAGAAAAAATATATCCTTAAAATTTAGAAAAAATAAAATAGATGGTAAACTAAAAGAAATGCCGTTAAATATTGAAAAATATATACTTAAAACGAATAGATTTGGGGGAACTTTAAAAAAATATCCTGAAGACTTTATTGTAGAAGAAATAATGCCTGATGGAACAGTTTTAGAAGTTGGAAAAGAAATTGATTTTTTAGATGAAACTCCTTGGAACGGTTCATTTATCCATTTTACCCTTGAAAAACGAAATTGGAACACTATGGATGCATTAAGTGCAATTGTAAGGGCGACTAAAACTAAACGGAAAAATTTTGGATTTGCTGGAACAAAAGACAAATTTGCAGTAACTACTCAGAGAATGGGATGTTTTGGGCTTAAAAAAGAACAGCTTGAAAGCGTTAAAATTCCTGAAATAATAATAAAAGATATTCAAAAGTCTAATAAAAAGCTTAGAATGGGGGACCTCTTTGGAAACCGGTTTACGATAAACATAAGAGATATTGAAAAAAAATATATGGAATTAGAAAACCTTTCAGATCTTAAACTTGACCATGTTTTAAATTATTTTGGAATACAGCGTTTTGGGCTTAAAAGGCCTATTACCCATATAGTTGGAAAATTTATATATGAGAGAGATTTTGAAAGTGCATTTTACACATACTGCGGAACCCCAATAAGTGAAACGGGTGATGAAAAGGAGGCACGGGAACTTGTTGATTCAGGAAATTTTAAGGGCGCATTAAAACTATTTTCCAAAGGAAATGAATATGAAAAAAGATTAATTCAACAGTATTTTAAATATAAGGACTTTAAAATGGCGTTTACCGCACTTCCTCCGCAATTAAATAGTATGTTTGTAAATGCTTACCAAGCATATCTTTTTAATGAAATGGTAAATGAAAGGTATAACTTTGGATTTGAACCACTTACGGGAGATATTTTAGAAGATAATATACCAACTGGGGCATTAATTGGTTACAATACAGAATTTGGTAAAGGAATTCAGGGCGAAATTGAAAAAGAAATATTTAATCGTGAAAACATTGACTTAAAAAAATTTAAAATAGAAGATTTTGGAAATTTCTATGGGACAAGACGAAAATTAATTACCCCAGTTTACGACTTTAAAAGCGAATTTAAGGAAAAAGTGCTTACTTTAAGCTTTAAATTAGAGCGGGGAAATTATGCAACGATTGTAACTAGGGAATTTACTGGAAATTTAGGTTAAAATAACTATATATAATAACAAGACTAATTTATTTTGCAGTTGATTTTAATGATACTGTATTTAGCAGTTCTACCTACAAGGCGGCCTTTTTGAGTATCCGTTCGGAATCTATGAAAACTGGGTTTTCCAAAGGTAGATATATTTTCCTGCTTTTCTAAAAATGTTTAAATTTTAAATGAATTTAAAAATAAAAGTAGTTCAGTAAATATAAATTTTTAGATTTTCAAATTCAATGTTATTTTAAACGTTATTTAAGTTTATTCAAAACCCACGCCATATTTTGTCCCAATACTTCCATCGTGTGAAGTCCTTCAGAATCGTTATTTACTTCGCCCTTTTTAAGGCCCATTCCAACATTCCAATAGCTTGAATTAACCGTTATCATTTGATTTATTGAAAAAAAGTGGTTTAAAGTATCAAATGTATGAATAGAACCTGCTCGCCTAAAAGAAACAACTGCGGCACCAATTTTTCTTTTTAATATATCTCCATTTGCTTTTGCAACAAATCCTGCCCTATCAATTAATGCCTTCATTTCAGTAGTGACATCCGTAAAATAAGTTGGGGAGCCAAGGATTATTCCATCTGATTCAACCATTTTTTCAATAAAACTGTTTAAAATATCTCCAAGTATGACACATTTGTTATCTTTTGTTTCAAAACATTTATAACATGCCGTACATCCTCGCATTTTTTCTCTTGCAACGTGTACGTGCTCTGTTTTAATTCCCTCATTTTTAAGTTCCTTTAGAACTTTTTCAATTAAAATTGAAGTATTTCCGTCCAATCTTGGACTGCCATTAAATGCAACTACTTTCAATATCTCACCCTCAAAAATATCCATGTTTAATTTTATGATTTTGAGAAATGATATATTTTTGCATGTTTACCTGAATTTACTAAAAAAGGTTTAAAAAAGATTTATTGTTTTTCTACGATTTTTATATCATTTTCAAGATTATCTGAAAATTCCATGCCATAATATTCTTCAGAAGTTGGCAATATCACATAAAATTCTGGTGTTATATCAAATGAAGCTTCAACAGAATTTATTTCAAAATCAAGAATGTGACCTCCTGCAGTCCTATCATCAGTTATGAAATGTAAGTGGTACAAAGGAACATTTAAACCAGACATGAAATCGGGAATCCAAAACCCAACACAAGTTCCAGAAACATTTTCAAATTCAAATATTGACTGATTTTTTACAACATCTGCAAGTTTTTCGTAAGTTTTTTCTTGGGGTGAAACACTTCTTGTTTTTATTTTTGAGAAATTTCCTGTTAATTTCACTGCATAAATCATGTTTTTTGAAGGGAATTTAGATTCAAAGTATGATTCAAACTCTGAAATATTCATATCATTTAAATAATACGTTTCATCGTTTTCAAACCAGGTAACTACCGCAAAAGGAGTTGTTACATTTTCAACAGTGTACGCTACACCATCTGCCTTAATTTGGTAACATATTCCATCTAAAACAACCATTTCTCCGTCGAGTTTATCAAAAGTCCCTATTCCAAAATCTCCATGGGTTAAAAGATCACTTACAGGAATAAATCCATCATAAAGGCCTTCCATCAACGCATTTATCGTAGATACCTGATATAAAACATCTGAAAATTGTTCTGAATTAACTTCCAAAACAGAATTATCGTTCGTATCAATACATCCTGAAAATAACACCATTATTACCATTAAAAATTTTACAAATATGTTCATAGTAATCACCTGTATTAAACGAAAATACGTATAATTAAAATATTATAAATAATAAACGATTTAGGTGTAAGTTATGGAATGGATTGAAAAATTAAAAGATATATTAAAATGTCCGATTTGCGGAGGTAATTTTGAAATAGGGATTAAAAAAATTACCTGTAAGGTATGTAAAAAAAATTATAAAGTTGAAAATAACATTTTGGTATTTTTAGAAGAATAGGGAAAATTATGCGGTGTTTTTTAGCATTTGAACTTCCAAATGAGTTAAAAGAAAAGTTAAACGGTTTAAAAAGTAATTTCAATTTTAAAGGTATAAAACTCGTTGAAACTGAAAATTTACATATAACTGTTAAATTTTTAGGAGATATTGACGATAAAACCCTTGAAAAGGTAATTAATTCAGATTTAAGCATTAATAAAGTTTTTTCAGAAATAAAAGGAATTGGGACTTTTCCAAATAGTGAATATGTAAAAGTTATATGGGTTGGTTCAACAAATCTTCAAAAAACCATGAGTAATATTGATAACAAGCTTTTTAATTTAGGTTTTAAAAAGGAGAAAACTTATGAACCGCATATCACTATTGGAAGAGTTAAATATCTTGAAAATGATTTAAAAGAAAATTTAAGAGAAATAATTAATAAAAATAGTTACGTTGATTTTGGAAAAATTGAAATAAACTCTATTTCATTAATGAAAAGCATTTTAACGCCTAATGGGCCAAAATATGAAGTTATAAAAAAATGGTAGCTGAAAATTTAGGGCTTAATGTATTCATAATTATAAAGTATACCCTCGTGTGCAGTTACTATATGCTTTTTTAAGCTTTTTATTTTTAAAATTGATTTTCTTGCAAGTTCATCGTCTATTGCAGAAATTACAATTTTTTCATCAATTATGTTTCTTTTAGAGTTTACAGCAGCAGGGGCTATTACATAATCGTCATATATCAAAGAAATGCTGTCAAAAGTGTGTCCGGGCGTTAATAAGACTTCTATTTCTGAATCGTTAAAATTATCTAGTGAACCGTCAGAATACTTTAAAATATCTGCATTTTTAAAGATGTCGTTATTTTCAGTATGGCTTATGTGATTGTGGGTATTTATTACGTAATCAATATCTTTTAACCTTACATCTAACTTATTTAAATTAGAGATTATAACCTTCATTTTTTCCTTTTTCGAGGTATCAATGACGATTTTATGCTTTTTTGTTTCCACGTATGTAGACGATGAACAGGGGGATGCCCATATTTCATTTTTTTCATCAATATAAATTATACTGCCATTATAAAGCATTCTAAGCAAAAAATCATCACCCAGTAAGTTTAAACGAACAGATTAGAAAATCCAAGTTAAAGTTAAGTAAATTATTTAGAGCTTATTTATTATTTACTTTTCTAATTATTCAAGCTTTAAGCCGCCCCTTATATTTACTGCAACCCCATAGTCAAATTCCATTAATTCTTGACTATTTAATAAGTTTGTTCCGTATGCTAACAAATCATCGTTTTCATTTACAACCAGAACTTCTTCAAAGGGCCTTAATTCTTTATCGCAGTTTATTACGAATTTAGAGTATACTGATTTTCCAGCTCTTGCAAATTCTTCAACACTTTTATCCACAATTACTCTATATTTTGGAAATTCAAGCTTTTTATGGAGCATTTCTGCACCAAGTTTTGCAGGGATTAAAAAGTTATCGCTTGCACGAACCGTGAAAACAACTTCCTTATCTAAAAGAACGTTTCTAATCCTACCACTTGTTTTGCTCCTCCGAACTGAAAGTTTTTCAAAATCATTATCAATTATTTTTGCACCATACTGGTATTCAAGCATTCTTGAAATCCTTAAAAGATCAGGATTTATTTTTTCGCATTCTTTTTTTGAATTATAATGACTTATATAGTAATTATATGTTGAAATATCGAGAACTTTTTCCGCATTATTTTCTAAAAATTCCGAAATAAAGTCATTATTGTAATTTTTTTCAAAGTCATAAAGATCAGGGATTTCATTTTGGGATAATGGATACATAGTATCAATATTTAACGGAACTAACCCAAATACACTATCTTTTATAAGTACATCAACATCGCAAGGGATATTATTTAAATTTTCACTATATGGAGTGTTTATTTTTTCAGAAATACTTGTAACGTATATTTTATCAAATTTTAACCGATTTAATCTCTGTTTATGCCGATAAATTTCAGGTCTTGCCATACTTTCGTATCCTGTATAAAAAAATCCTGACTTTTTAGATACTGGATCATATTTTTCAATAAAGTCCATATATTTTGAAATTACCCTTAAACCGTTTAAAAGTTTAGGATGGCTCCTACATCGCTCTTCAACAAGTTCCCAAAGATTTCCATCTTTTATAGCATTTTTAATCCTATCAATTTCTTCAAATGTAACGTAAAGATTGTGTTCTGCAAGTAAACGTTCTCTTTCTTTTTCTTTCATATTTTGAAGCTGTTTTGGAGTGTATTCACTACAAACCTTACAGGAACATGGGAAATTTTTCAAATCCTTTAGTTCATCAAGGTGGAGAGTTCCATTTTCCGTTAAATACCTACCATTTTTGGCATAAAGTGCGTATGCAGCACTATCAAATAAATCACAGCCAAGTGCAACTGAAAGCGCAAATAACATCGGGTGTCCGCAACCAAATAAATGTACTGGCTTATTTGTTGGAAGGTGCATTTTTGAGTTTATTATAATTTCGGAAACTTCCCTATATCGATAATCCTCCATTAAAGGGACTACCGCACCTATTGGGTAAATTTCAAAGTCCATTTTTCCCATTACTTCTGCACTTTTACGTCTTAAATCAAGGTGCGTTGACCCTTGAACAGTCCCATTTAAAGCTAATTTGTAATTTCTATCGTTTCTTCTTTGAATTGAATCTTCTGCACGTTTAAATGTTTCTAAAAGTTCCTTTTCAGCTTTTTCTCTTGATACATCAGGTGCAGTTGGAATGTCTAAAATTGTTCCAACATCTACGCCAATTTTTTCCTGAAAATCGATTATTTCCATTGGTTCAACGTTAACATTTCCATAAACACTTAGCTGAAATGAACCGCTATCTGTTACAACAACGTTTTTAAAACCAGTTAAATGATGAATTCCCTTATTTTCAGCAATTTCTCTTAGTTCGGGCGTTGTATAAGTAATATAAGAGTTCGTTATAATTACATCTGAAAGTTTATTTATCAAATCAATTGATACTGTTTGTTTTTTAGGATTTGGGTGGACTACTGGCATTATTGTAGGAGTTTCAATTTTTTTCCCGTTAATTTTTATGAGTCCAAGTCGCCCCATTGCATCTCTAGCCTTTATCTCAAACATTTTCTCACCCGGATTAATAACTTCAATGATTTTTTCATTAATTTACTTAAAATTAGAGTCAATAAAACCCGTATTTAAATCGATAATTTGAAGTGACAATAATATTAAAATAGCAATAAGCATTTACTAGTATTACAAATATAAAAAGAGATTCTGATTAAAATATTTTTGGATGGCAGAATTATGTATGAACAGGCTATTGTTATAAGAAATGACTTGAAGATGGGAAAGGGAAAAATGGCGGCACAGGCCTGTCATGCATCTATTCAAGCATATTTACATGCTCAAAAAATAAGCCCGAGTGCAGTTATGTATTGGATGAATGAAGGGCAAAAAAAAGTAGTGCTAAAAGTAAATTCTGAAAAAGAACTCCTAGAAATATTTAGGGATGTAAATATAGATGGATTACCCTGCAGTTTGATAAGGGATGCTGGAAAGACCCAGATTGAACCGGGAAGCCTGACTGCTGTTGGAATTGGCCCTGAAAAAGAAGATAAGATTTCAAAAGTAACGAAAAATCTAAAATTACTTTAAAATCCTTAAACTTTAAAATATTTAAAAAACGTAATTATAAGAAAATATAAGAAAAACATAGTTATAAAAATTTTTAGATTGCCTGTTTTTTAAATATCAATCACTATTAATAAATACTGGAAAATCGTATAAATAGAGTAATAACGGTATTTTTTTGATAAATTATAATTTAGGATTTTGATTTACCTTGGTGATACGCATGGCTGTTAAAATTGCAGAGCTTACATGTGGGGCAGAGTATAGTGGTGTGCAGGCCGAAATTGAAAAAGCTGCAAAGCAGGTCGGTGGAGAAATAGTATTTCCAGAAGTCGATTTAGAATATATTGACAAAGTAAACGACTATTTAGGTTTTGAAGTTGCATCTGCTAATTTAAAATTAATGTTTGCACGAGCCATGTCGATTATAGAAGGAAATACTGATGCTGAAGCGGTTTTTATTGCAACATGTTTTAGGTGTGCAGAAGGGGCCCTTGTAAGAAATGAAGTAAGAAGATTGCTACAGCAAAATACAGATTTACCTGTTGTAATGTACTCATTTACTGAAAGAACAAAGGCATCCGAACTTCTTACAAGAATGGAAGCTCTTGTTACTATTGTTGACAAAAAAGCACTTCTTGCAAGAAAAAAACAGGAGGGAATAAGCCTTGGACTTGATAGTGGTTCAACCACTACAAAAGCCATTATAATGAGAGATAACGAAATAGTTGGAACTGGTTGGGTATATACTAAAGACGTTATTTCATCAGCCCAGGAAGCTCTTGACAATGCTTTAAAAGAATCTGGACTAAAAATGGAAGATATTGAAACAATAGGTACTACTGGTTACGGTAGAAGAACCCTTGGAAATCACTTTAATGCGGATTTAATTCAGGAAGAATTAACGGTAAACTCAAAAGGAGCTGCATTTTTAGCCGGCACTCAAAATGGGGAAGCAACCGTAATTGATATTGGCGGAATGGATAACAAGGCAATTTCATTAAATAATGCAATACCTGACGGCTTTACAATGGGCGGAATTTGTGCTGGAGCTAGCGGTAGATTTTTCGAAATAACTGCAAAAAGGCTTGGTGTAACAATACAGGAATTAGGAGATATTGCAGCTGAAGGGAACTGGAGAAACGTGATGATGAATAGTTACTGTATCGTATTCGGTATTCAGGATTTAGTAACAGGCCTTGCTGGAGGGGCGACTCCAAACGACGTTGCAGCAGCTGCTGCACACTCTGTTGCCGAACAAATTTACGAACAACAACTTCAAGAAGTCGATGTAAGAGACCCTTTAATACTAGTTGGTGGAAGTAGTCTTTTAAAAGGAATGGTAATGGCACTAGAAGAAATTTTAGGAAAAACAATAATAGTTCCAAAGTATTCGCAATACATTGGTGCTGTTGGGGCTGCTTTAATTTCTTCAGGATATAGAAACCTTAAAAATAAAATTTAACGAGTAAATCCAATAATTTTAACGATTTAATATAGCTAAAAATAAATTTTTGCAGTCTTTATGGCGATTTTTAAGTTAAAGGTGGCGTTATGGACAAAGATATTGATATTGAAATATTAACTATTCTTTCAGAATCATCTGAACCTGTTGGGGCAAAAATAATTGCAAACATGCTCAAACAGAGAGGTTACGATATAGGCGAACGTGCAGTCCGTTACCACCTGCAAACACTCGATGAAAATAACCTTACTATTAGATTAGGCTATTCTGGAAGAGAAATTACTGAAAAAGGAATTGAGGAGCTTGAAAAAGCGAATATTTCGTATAGAATCGGTTCAACATTTTCTCACGTTCTTGATATGATTTACATTTCAGATTTTCCATCAAAAGTTATAATAAACACTGCAACGTACCAAGGAGAATATAAAAAAATAAAAGAATTAATTTATAAATCTTTTGAAGCAGGCTACTGTGTTGGGGACTACCTTACAATTAAGAAAAAAGGAGATTCCACATCTGTAGAAACCCTATGCAGTGTTAACTTTGACAATTTTCTTCTTAAAAACGGTATAATATCACTTCCAAAATATGGGGGAATTGTAAAATTTGAAGATTATGAGCCAGTAAACTTTGAAGGAATAATAGACTTTAGAAGTTCATCAATTGACCCTTTAGTTGCGTTTATCACCCAGAAAAAAACCAATGTTTTAGGAGTAATTGAAAACGGAGAAGGATTTGTTCCTGCAAATTTTAGGGCAATTCCCAAATCATGCGAGGAAAAATTTGAAAGAATTGTAAAAAATAACATGTTAAATTCAGTTTTAGCATATGATACTGAAAATGTTCTTGGTATGGGCTTAAATCAGGATGAAATAGGGGTCGTATTGGTTGGAGGACTAACTCCGCTTTGCATACCTTATGAATTAGGGTATCCGATGCATATTGCCGAAGCAACTACTATTAAAGATATGTCTACTCTTGATACTCGGGCAAAAGGATACTTAACTCCAAAAAATAAGAAGGGAAATTACAGCGTAACTCCCGTATTATCAAAAATGCTATCTTTAATGCAAGTTGTAAATTACGATATGGAAAGTCATAGTGGAAACGTTATAGTAAACGGTGCAAAGGTTCCAATAAGGTATCGGGAAGAAACAATTAATGCATTGAAAGAAAGTTATGAAAAAAAGCTTGCAATTTCCAACGTTTTAAAAATAGAATATGATAGTGAATTCATGAATATTTATACAATATGCTCCCTTACAGTTAATGGAGTATTTTTGAAAAACAAAATTCCTGTAATTCCATATTATGGTGGAGTTTTAGAGATAAAACCGGATAAAAATCGATTTATTGAAGCAATCGCATATGAAGGTACATCACTTAATCCTCATGAAGTATTTTTTAATAAAGGTGACGGTAAAAAATACATTTTAGCAGGCATAAGTAAAGTTCCACTTTCTGCAAATGAACAGTTTAGAGCAATTACTGAAAAACTTAATTGGAACTCAGTTATTGAAATTGGGAGGCCAAATAATGACATTTGTGGCGTAAGGGTTGAAAAATGCATGTTTGGAATTACAACAATTGGAGGAGTTAATCCTTTTTCAAACGTGAACAGCCTTGGTATACCCATTGAAGTAAAAACGCTGCACAAATCAATGGATTACTCAAATCTTACAAATTATGAAGAAATTTAAATTAATTAGATATTTAGTTTAAGGAGATAAAATGGGAAAAAAGGATAAAAGATGGGTTCTTCAAAGAAAAAAAGACCCTTATTATAATTTAGCTAAGCGGAAAAATTACCGTTCAAGAGCAACATATAAGTTATTCCAGTTAAATGAAAAATTTAATATAATTAAAGAAAAAAATGTCGTGGTAGATTTAGGCTGTGCGCCCGGAGGTTGGCTCCAAGCAGCAAGAGACATGACGGGTGAAGAAGGATTTATTGTTGGAATTGATTTACAGCAGATCAAACCCCTTCCTTATGAAAATGTTATTGCAGTTAAAGGCGATATGACTGATGAAGAAACTTTAAAAAAGATTCAAGACATACTTCCTGAAAAGCCTGATGTCATTATATGCGATGCATCACCAAATATTAGTGGAGTATGGGATGTTGACCATACAAGGTCTCTTGAACTTACAACAATGGCACTGATGACGGCTACAAAAATGCTTAAAAAAGGGGGAAATTTTGTAGTTAAGGTTTTTCAAGGTGATTTATTCTATAAATATGTAGAATTAGTTTCAGAATACTTTGATAAAGCATTTACAACAAAACCGAGGGCTTCAAGGGAAGAAAGTGCGGAAGTTTACGTAATTGCAAAGCACTATAATGGTAAAAAATTTAACATGAAATCAAAGTCAGACATTGTAAAACTTTTAAAGCCGCAAGACGAATTGAAACGAGAAGAATCCGCCTTAAGTCTTCGTAAAAATATTTCAGATGAAGATACAGGTATGATTATTAAAAAAATAAAACAATTGAGGGCTAAAAAAGATTAATTGCCCTTAAAATCTAATATTTTTAAAACCAATATTTTTAAAATTTAAAGAAAACAAAGTTGTTAAAAATTCAAATAAATAAATTTCAAAATAAAAAAGAATAAAAAAATAAAATTAATTATTTCCAAAGTCGTAATTCACTTCTTTTAACATCTTGCCTATGCCTTTCAAGGAATTTGTACATTTTTGAGTGTGATGTTCCCCTTAAAAGCATTTCTATTGCATCTTTTGCAATTTGAACTGGTTCTATTTCCCCAAGAATTGAAACTGTTTTCCCGTAAACTGAAACGTGTGTTCCAGTAAGTTCCTCAATGTAACGTCTTGATTTTCCAGAACTCCCTATAATTCTACCCTTTAACCTTTGTAGAGCTTTATCAGAACTTGCATATTCTGTAATGTCAATAGTTTCAAAGGAATGTTCATCAGAAAGCAGTTTTAAAGCTTTTTCGGGACTAAAACCCCTACCAACTGCCTTTACAATATCCCTTGCTTTCCAGAGTGCAAGTGCATCTTTTTGTTCTTCTGTTGAATATATCGTAACTTCTCCTTCAGAGTC